>VRUD01000046.1 GCA_019456305.1 Cytophagales bacterium
GATTTTATTTGTTTCATCTTAAAGTTTAGGAATAATATAGGTTAAATGTTATCCTTTTTATGAAACGCTATACTAATTAATTGTATGTTGTTTGTTTTCAATGAGTTATTATTCCTTTTGTTGCTGCAATTGTTTGTTTCTTTTAATTCTGTATTTAAGCACATTGATATATTGTAAAGCCATTTTATTTTCATAATCGGTATAAGATTTTGATGCCCATTCAACAGCAGCATTAAGATCACCATTAATTTCATTGATAATCGCCATATTATAACAAGCTCTGCCGGCTACTTTTCCTTTAGGGTTTGAAACTTCTTTATCCCAAAGTTCAGCTGCTCCATTCCAGTTACCTGTTTGTGCTCTTCGTTTTGCAATTTTAAAATTATTTGTTCCCGTAACATAATAGCGCCTGGAGACTCTTATTCTATAAGGAAGTATTCTTAATGCATAATTATGACCAATCTTATTACTTACCTGTATAACGGCATCTTTTCTTCCCATTATTGATTTAACAGCTTTTACCGGATTAATCCCTATACCTGTTGATACCACATTCTCATTTGTCAAACATTCATCCAGAATGAATTTGTTTATCGGATCATAAATTCTCCATCCGGTTTTTATTAAGGTAGCAATTGTTGCATGATGTTCAATAGCCGGAACTTTTATCCCCAAAGGGCCATCAATTTCAATTGGAACAGCCTTATAATCAATTTTTGCATCGGTATCATAAAATGATAATGCAAAGATGGCGTCTACATTGTTTTCATGACAAATTCGTTCAATTGTATTCCAGGAAAGCGCTGATGGAAAAATACCAAGTCCCGGACTCCTTACACCAACTTTATCAATTATTTTCACCTCAGAAAATCTATTATTATTTATTAGTTCATCAAATAGGCCAACAACAGATTCATGGGCTCCGTCTTTATCCAGATTTTTACCCTCTGCAGATAAAATTTTATCAAATTTGTCTATTTTTTTATTTTTTCCCGAAGGCAAACTCCTGTCAATAATACCAATTGTTTTAATGTTTGAAGGAACATATACCGGGGCTGGTTCTGTAACACTCATAGTTAATGAGTTCTTTGAACTACATGAGCATAAAATAATACTTATAAGTAATACCGATATTGCTGTTGAGCTATAATTTTTTCTCATAATAATCAAAGATTAATATTTTCCAATTTCAAAATCGTCAAAGTAGGTTACGGCATCTGCCTTGGTCCAAAAACCTGTTTTTCCGGCTTTTGGGAATGTAATATCCTGAACTGCTGTATAATTGTGCCAGCGCCTTATTGCCATTATCGTTTGTAACCTTCCAGTTAGTACCAACGGAGCCGGTATAGTATTGCGACCATCCGTCAGGTAGTTTATCAGTGGCATAGTTTTCAAAATCAAACTTGATGCTTGATGCCGGTTTTACCGTATCAGCAAATTGCGATTGTGCATTTATTTCCTGCATCTTCTCTTTTGAGATTTTGGAACTTGAATTGCCGCAGGCAACAGCCATTAGCATTAAGGCTATTGCGGATGTTAAAATTTTCATTGATGTTTTCATTTTCTTTCTTAATGAAACCGTAAGCGCCTAAGTTGTTATTGTATCTTCCTCAAAAATTCTTTCATGGCCTTCCAGTAACCCTCATTGCCTTCATTATCGCTCCACAATGCTTTGGAGCCATGAAAACCTGCTGTTTTTGGGATGTATCGTGTCTTAATATCTGATTTGATCACTTCAGCAAGTTCTGCAAGCGCCTGTGATTCTTTTTTGGAAGAGGTCAGAAAAACAGGTTTTTTCAAACCAGCAATCGCTTTTTGAAGATTGAGCTTTTTACCAAAATACTCACCCGGGCTAAAGGCAATGATTGCTGCAACTTTTTTATTTCCCTTTCCGATTTTTAGCGCTAAGGAAGCGGAGTAAGAACTGCCTAGCAGAATGATCTTTTTATCATAATTTTCAAATGCAAAGTTCACTACTGCAACAATATCTTGCTCAGCGTCTAAATAATCAGTGGGTAAGCGCTTATCGAGCGCCCGGAAATGGGTCTGATTTCTTACATCATTCACCTCTACACCCGATCGCAGGTCTGGTACCAGGCAATTATAGCCTATCCCGGTCAGCTTTTTTGCTGTTTCTTTATATTCCCCCCGGCTGTATTTTGCCTGATGGCATAGAACTATTGTATAGGATTTTTGGGGAATTCCTTTAGATACACTATAAAGGTCTGCAGTAATAAGCAAACCATCCAATGATTGGAATGTGAAGGTTTTCTGCGCTTTGACCAAATGACTGCACAAGAAAAAACCTACGATAAATAATATAGTTGTTTTGATAGTTTTCATAGTTTTAATTTTTTAATCAATTTTTACAAATTTACCCACCCAGCTTTCTTTGTTATTAAGGTGGATTTTAACAAAATAAATACCTTTGGTTAAGTTATGAGTTTTAATATTTATTTCATGTTGTCCGGTATCAAGCTTTTTACCCGATGACCATACCTCTTGTCCAAGATTATTCAATATTGATAATTTTACAATATAAGGTTTATTTAATGATAAGCTGACATTGATCACATTTTTTGTAGGATTTGGATAAACAGTGAGGGTTTTATTACCGGAAAATTCATCTATACCTACTGCAGAAAGGGTAATGAATTTACATATAGTATCATCTAAAAGTTCAAAACCACATATATTGCTAACAACCAAACAAACTTTATAAGTCCCATCTGAAGGATATATATGAGTAGGATTTTGGACAGTAGATGTATCCCCGTCACCAAAATCCCACGCCCAGGTGCCGGGAGCAGGAGTTGATGCATCTGTGAAGAAAATAGTGTCACCTGCACATCCTAATGTATAGGTAAAATCAGGCGATGAACCGGGTTTTACGGTAATTTCCCTTATAGTGGTGTCATTTCCGCAAGTAGTGTAAACGATCAAAGTAACAGTAAAACTCCCACTCGAGTCATAAGCGTAAGAGGGATTTGTCGTTGTGGAAGTGTTACCATCACCAAAATTCCATAATACATCGGCAGTATCAACAGGGAAGAAAAACGGCATCTCCAAAATCTGAAAATTAATATTCTCACCCGGGCATACGATTGAAGGCCATGCATTAATATAATGCCCCGCTGGGGCAGCATTGTAGGTTACTGTAATGGTTTCTACATGATAAGCAACATTTCCGCAGTTGTTGGTTACCTTTAAGACAACGGTATAGCTGCCTGTGTCAGTAAAAACATGTGTTGGATTTGCAAGTACGGAAGTGTCTCCGTCTCCAAAGTCCCAGAATGAATTGGTTGTGTCGGAGCTCCAGTTTTGAAAAAAGACAGGGGAACCCGGACAAACAACGGAAGAGGGAAAACAGAACGGATTTGTACAGAACCAAGCTGATGGGGCGGCATCGTTTACAACATACACGCAATTCACAATAGAATCTACTCCCCCACAGGAGCTTGTACCGATTAGCTTGACATCATATGTTCCGGTATTTGCAAATACATGGGTAGGTTCTTCTAAAGTAGATGTGTTACCATCACCAAAATCCCAGTAAAAGCTCGTAGCATAATTGCTGTTATTGATAAACCTGACTATGGTTCCGGGACAAATATTCGAAAAGATAGAACAGAAAGACCAGGGATTTGTCCAGAAGGAAACCCAAACGGGAGGAACAGAATCCCCCACGACAACGATAACTGTATCGGAATTGGAATTTCCACAATAGTTAGTTGCTGTAAAAACTACGGTATATGTTCCCGTATCGGTGAATGAATGTGCAGGGTCCTCCTGTAATGAGTTGCCGCCATCGTCAAAGTCCCAGAGAAAGCTCGTCAGATTGTTGCCGGAGCCGGAAAAGCTGACAACATCATCGGGACAGACAGGGTTGGGTGATGCCGAAGTGCTAACAAAAGGTATTAAGGAAGTATCTATAGTAACAGTTGTTGTTGCCGTATCGCTGTTGCAACTGCTATAAACAATTAGTGTAACAGTATAGGAGCCCGTATCGGCATAGGCGTGGTAAGCGTTGAAGGTGGTGGCAGAATCTCCATCGCCAAAAAGCCACAGTGAGGATGCTGGAGTGGGGGATGAGAAATTACTGAATTCCACCGGCTGTCCCGGGCAAGCTGTTGCCAGAGATGCCCAAAAACTTGCAAAAATTGCCGCTGTGTCATAAACACTCACAGGCGATGTAACTGTATCACTCCCGCAGGAATTACCTGCAATCAGCGTTACATTATAAATCCCTGTATCAGCATAAATATGGGAAGGAGAAAATAAAGTTGAGCTGTCTCCATCGTCAAAATCCCACAGCATACTCGTTGGAGGTGGAAACATAAAGGTGCTGAAATCCATTGGATCGCCCGGGCAAACGGGATTGGGGTTTGCCCAGAACCATGCCCAACCGGGCCAGGGAGTAAAATTTATTGTTAAAATCTGGATTGTTTGGTCACTGTTACCCGTGAGCGTGTCATAAGCGGTCAGCGTTACAGTAAAGGTGCCATTCCATAAATAAATATGAAAAGGATTAACAGCAGTTGAAGTATCATTGGGGCCGAAATCTCCAAAATCCCAGAAATAGGCATTGGCGCCTGTGCTCGTGTTGGTGAAAACAACCGAATCGGGTGCGCAGCCACCATTGGTCAAGGCGTAGGTAAAATCTGCTACCGGCTGTGCCAAACAGCGAATTACCATTGCGAACAGGAAACTGGAAATTATACCTGTTTTAACGAGTTGGAGAATTGATTTTTTCATAATGAAACTAAATTAATAATTATTTTTATATTGATGAAATCGTTATAATAAAAGTCGTTTTCATCATTTCCTTGTTTACATAAGCCCGTAGGAGCGGAGGATCTCAGCCAGTTCGGGCTGTTTTTGAGCATATTTTTTCAAAACACTCAGAATTTCATTGATATCCTCTTTTACAGGTTTGATGTACGAACGCCTGTCCCAGAATATCAGGCCAATCAATCCAAAAAGGCCTGCCAGGATAAAATACATTAACGTGTGCAATCTGTCGAACATTGTTTCGAATTTGTCATTCATTGCTTCGAATTTGTCATTTATTGCTTCGAATTTGTCATTCATTGCTTCGAATCGGGTGTTAATTTCTTTTTTCTGTGCTGAAAGACGCTCATCAAGCGCTAAAAGACGCTCATCAAGCCGAATAATGCGTTCACGGTCTTCCTGTGAGAATTCAACAGGGTTTGATTGTGAAAATGCAACAGGAGCAAAAAAGAAAAATGCGAAATAATAGATCAGGATCGTGAGAACATTTTTTTTCATAGCATGATGTTTTTTAAAATTAATTGAAGATTTTTGAATACTCAAAGTTAGTAAATAATTCTCAATTATCAAAATAAGTTTATTTTTTTTTAATTTGCAAAAATAAAAAATTAATAATAATAGGGTCAACCAGCACCCAGTAACCAGCATCCAGTAACTGATAATTTGATGCATGATGTTAATAATGATTACAATTTAAGTTGTTTTTTTTAATTTAGATTTTTAGGTTAAAAATGAAAATATTAAAAAGGATTTTTTCCTTCTGGTGCCTGATTTGGGTTTCGGTCATTTATATCGTTATATTTTTTTTCCAATTTGTTTTCTTACAAAGAAAAAAATGGTACCCGGCAGCCCATTTCCTGAATAAGGTCTGGACAAGAATTTTTTTTTCTACTTCATTTATTCGTACCCGGTTCGTTTACAAATTTAAACCTGATAAAAATTCAACATATGTCTATTGCCCTAATCATTCCTCTTACTTAGATATTCCGGTCTCTACCCTGGCGATTCCTGGCTATGCTAAGTATATTGGTAAAAGTTCGCTCACTAAGGTTCCGCTTTTTGGCTATATGTTCTCGCGATTGCATATTTCAGTAGATAGAGATAAACAATTCAGCAGATACAGAAGTATGATCAAATGTTTTTATGCACTTGATCGCGGAATCAGTGTTGTGATTTTTCCTGAAGGTACTATTCCCCAAAAAGGATTACCCAAAATGATCCCATTCAAAGACGGCCCCTTTAGAATTGCTATTGAGAAAAAAGTGCCCGTTGTTCCGGTAACCATGCCATATAACCGGAAGATATTACCAGATGATGGAAAGTATTTGATAAAACCAGGTAGGGCAAAAGTTATCATTCACCAGCCGATAGAAACAAAAGGGATGAGCCTTAAAGATATTGGGAGATTAAAGAAAGAGGTGTTTGAGATTATTGAAAAACAATTACTATTGTCCGATAAAAAAAATATTTAACCGCAGAGTATAATGCTAATATACTAATTTATACTAATGATACGAATATTTTTACTCTGCTTCTTAATATAGATTTCTTTATTAGTATCATTAGTATTCATTCGTATATTAGCATTTTATTATTCGTAATTCGTAGGACTAATACACATAAAATCCTTGACCGGTTTTTCTCCCAAGCTGCCTGGCATCTACTTTTTGCTTTTGAATACGGTTTGGCCGGAATTTTGGGTCGTAATGAAATGCTTCAAACATTGATGAGGTTACTGCAAAATTGGTATCTATGCCGATCAGGTCCATCAATCTGAACGGCCCCATTTTAAATCCTGATGATTCTATGAGCTTGTCAATCGTCTCAACACCGGCAATATTTTCTTCCAGGATTTTTAGCGATTCCAGGTAAAAATGCCGGGCTACCCTGTTTACGATAAATCCCGGGGAGTCTTTTACCATGATCGGTACTTTACCGAGTACTTCGGCTAGCTGCCGGATGGCAGTAGCTGCTTCAGCATCAGTAGCAACACCCGATATCACCTCTACCAATTTCATTATATGTGCCGGATTAAAAAAATGCATGCCCGTCATCCTGCCAGGATGTTTAGTACTTGCCGCAATTTGAGTGATGGGGATTGAAGAGGTATTTGTTGCAAAAATTGTTTGAGGCCCATTGATAGCTTCTAACTTTTCAAATACTTCCCGTTTAACTTCAAGCTTTTCTATCACTGCTTCAATAACAACATCGGCTTTAAGCTCATTGAAGTTATTTGTTACCCGAATTTTTTTTAATGCGTTAACTTTATCTTCAATTTTTATTTTCCCTTTTTCAATTCCTTTGTCAAGATCTTTTTCAATATTAGTTAAAGCGTTTTGCAGTACTTTATCATTCAGATCATATAACAATATATTATAATCTGCCAAAGCAGCGATCTGTGCTATGCCCTGCCCCATCGTGCCGGCACCTACTATTGCGATAGTATGAATATCCTGGAGTTTCATATTAATTACAATTTTAATATCCTGTATCAAACCTCATATCACTCCCACAAACTGCCTCAAAAACCGCACATCATTCCCGGTAAACAACCTCAGATCATTTATTTTATATTTTAGCATGGTTATCCTTTCAATGCCCATACCAAATGCATAACCGGTATATTTTTGCGGATCAATCTTGCAATTTTTCAAAACGTTAGGGTCAACCATTCCAGCCCCGGCAATTTCAACCCACCCGGTATGCTTGCAAACATTGCATCCTTTTCCCCCACAGATCAAGCAGGAAATATCTACTTCAGCGCTTGGTTCGGTAAAGGGAAAATAGGAAGGCCTGAAGCGTAATTGAGTATCTTCACCAAACATTTCTCTTACAAAATAAAAAAGCGTTTGCTTAAGATCAGCAAAGCTCACATGCTCATCTATATACAAACCCTCCACCTGATGAAATACGCAATGGGCACGAGCTGAAATTGTTTCATTTCTAAAAACTCTCCCAGGTGAAAGCGTACGAATAGGCGGCTTTTGGTTTTCCATTACCCGTATCTGCACAGAAGATGTATGGGTGCGAAGTACAATGTTTTGTCCGAGAGTTCCCTCCCCGCCAGCTGGTGGGGAGGGACTGGCTTGCTCTATAAAGAAGGTATCTTGCATGCCTATAGCAGGATGATCAGGTTCAAAATTTAATGCTGTGAAGTTGTGCCATTCATCCTCAATTTCAGGTCCTTCAGATAAGTTAAACCCAATGCGTGAAAATATCTCGATCATTCTTCTCCTTACGATTGATAAAGGATGGCGGGTACCTGCTTCATTAGGGATGGGAGGTAAGGTCAGGTCTTGAGATTTCGGATTTCGTCCCGAGTACTCGGGATCGAATTTCGAATTTCGAATTTCGAATTTCGAATTTAGAGATTGTATTTTTTTAAACTTATCCGATGCAGCATTTTTTAGTTTATTCAGTTCAATGCCGAGCGTCTTTTTATCTTCGGGAGCAGCTTTTTTAAGTTCAGCAAACAGTCCGGGTATTATTCCCTTTTTGCTTAAATATTTTATCCTGAACGATTCTAATTGCTCAGCATTTTCAATTTTATGATCTTCTACTTGCTGTAGTATTTTGTTTACTTTTTCTTTCATGGCAAGCAAAGGTAAATAAATTTAGTTATTAGTTTGTTAGCTTATTTGTTAATTTGATTAAATTATTTAACTTTGTAATTATTATGCAATCAAAACAAATACTAAAAGACGTAAAAAAAGAGAAGTTACAGATCATGATTCTGCCGTTGGATTTATTTCCAGCGAAGAAGCAACTAAATATATAGAGAACGGCAGTAAATTCAACCAAACCATAGAAAATTATATCCAAAATGAAATTTAACTTTATTTTGAAAAGTAGCCTGTCCTTTATTTTGTTTTTTTTACTATTCGCAGGCTTTGTGTTGTTTCAACCTGTAAGCAAAATAAGCTTAAACATGACTGCAAAAGTATTGCAAAATGGAAAGTATATAGTAACAAAAGGAGTAGTATTTTATCAGGCAGCCGGTGGATTGTTAGTTACGCATTTTACTTCACCATCTGAGTACCTTGTGAGCACTAATGCCAGGGGTGAATACAAAATATATAATAAAGAGGCAAATACCATTACTCAAAGCCAGGGTGCAGATTACAGCAGTGAAAATAGTTTTCTTTATTATTTTTTAAGCGGCAAAACACAATCAATGGGCCTTCGTTCAGTGGGCTTTCAACTTATTGATACCAAAATAGAAGATAATTTGGTTATTA
Organism: Cytophagales bacterium; assembly: GCA_019456305.1. Lineage (NCBI taxonomy): Bacteria > Pseudomonadati > Bacteroidota > Cytophagia > Cytophagales > Cytophagales bacterium. The sequence continues at coordinate 9,030 of VRUD01000046.1, forward strand.
CTACCTGGTCGCCCCCTTTGAATTTATCATCTTTATTGAGTAAAGCCGAGTTAGCTCATGAAAATTACCAGCCCATTTTTTTGGGTTTTTTTGATAGTGATGGCAAACCAAAACAAAAAGTTTTTTATACTGCATATTCAAAAATTGGGAATTATAATATTCCCTTGAATATTACTGAATTTCAATACCTCACTCAAGGAGATTCGATAATTACAAAGCGTAGTTATTCTGATGTGAAAATAAATGAGCAGGTAGACGATACATATTTAAGTTTTAAGATACCTGTTAATGCAAAGTTAATTAAGCAAGGCTATTAAACAATCATCAAAAATGTGTTCAAGTGTTCTCGTGTTCATGCCTGCCTGTTGGCAGACAGGTGTTCAGGAGAGTTTACGTAAATGCTTGAACACTGTGCTCTTAAAAAAGCTATATCGTTTAGTTCTATGATAAAAATAACTACTTTCTTTTTATTATTGTATTGTATATGTCTTAATGTTGTTGCTCAGAATAAGAAAAGTGATCTGTTATTGATCAAAGAGCAAAATTTTTATGACGCCAGCTATGATAAAAGAGAGGTTAAGTTTTTGCTTAGCAGCAAAAAGAATCCTATAATTCGTTATAATCCTGTGAGTTTAACTTTCGGCTTGTTCATGTATTTTTATCAAAAAGTGCTTTCTGCACAAGTCTCATCCGGATGCTCTTTTCAGGTCAGTTGCTCTAATTTCAGTATGGTTGCGATCAAAAAATTTGGTCTTATTAAAGGTATTGCTTTGTCAGCAGACCGTTTAATGCGTTGTAACCAGCTTGCTGCTATTGATATTGATGTTTTGGACCTTGATTTTAAAAATCAAAAAATTAGAGACGACATTTCTCTATATTACTTTCATCATTAATTAGTGCAATTCGTGTTAAAGTATATTCTTTTTCCTGCCGTCTTTATTATTGTTACCAAAGCCGGCTTTTCGCAGAGGAGCTTTTCTGAAGAGATCAGTTTTGTCAATTATCTGATAGATAATGACGAATACAGAGACGCAATATTTGTTCTGAATACTTTGGAGAGGAATAATTCTTCTTTTAATGATTCACAAAAGGATAGTTTGAATTATCTTTTGGGATGGGTTTATTATAACATAAAATCCCTTGACACTTCTTCAATGTATTTGGAAAAGGTAGGTGATAGCTCCGTATTTTTAAATAAGTCAAGATATTACCAGGCATTTAACAACATTTTTATGAACAAAAGAGATTCAGCAAATACAATACTGAATAATATGCCTGTAAACCGGGAGCTAGAGCAGTTGAGGCTGTTTGAATTGGCTGGGGTTGCCTTGCTGGAAAGAAATTACGATCAATACAAAAAAATCTCCCGAAACTTTGATTATACTTATTACCCTGTTACTCATGAGCAGAAAGAATTTGATGAATATTTCGTCAGTTTGCAGCAAATAAAAAACAAGTCTCCCTTCCTTGCAGCGACAATGTCTGCTATTATACCCGGTTCGGGTAAATGGTATGCAGGATACAGGGGAAAGGCGATTGCATCTTTTTTACAAGTGAGTTTGCTCGGGGCGGTTGCTGCTGAAAATTATGTCAAAGCAGGGCCCGTCAGCCCTCAGTTTATTATATTTGCAGGTTTCTTTTCCATATTTTATATAGGAAATATCTGGGGTAGTGTTTTAAGTGTTCAAATAAAAAGAGATGAACTTTTCAGAAAGGTTGACCATAATATTATGCTTGATCTTCATATTCCCTTACGCAGGGTATTCAACTAAGGCGCAGAGCGCAGATCGTACCGAGCAACTCGGGAGCGCTGGGCACATGATGTCGATCACTATGCCCGACCAGCTGGCGGGACATAGCGCCATGCGCTTAGCTGATAGCTTGTTTGAGAAAAGTGAATACCGGATTGCTTCGATTGAATATGAAAGGGTATTTTTTTTAACTTCAGACTTTGCTGTTAAAACAGAAGCTTTGTTACGTAAAGCAGCATGCCTGAAACAAATGCAGCAGTTTCGAAAAGCTGAGCAGAGCCTGAACAGGGCGAATTTTGCTGGTTTAAATGACACTTTGATCTACAAGGTAAGGTTTCAAAGCGCTTTGTGTGCATATCTTGGAGGAAATTTCAACAATGCGGAATCACAATTAATTCAAATTCATTACTTTTTAAAGGACACTATTTTAACAATGCCTTCCTTGTTATTATATGTCTTGGTGCTTAATGAGCTAAATAGGTGGGATGAAGCTAAAGAGAAAATAGTGAAATGGATAAGCTTGACTGACCCGCCTCCTGCAGTTAAAGATAGCTTGTTAAATATTATAAGTAAAATATACCACGCAGACGATTATCCCAAATTCAAAAAGCTTAAGAATGCCCAAAGATTGTCATCATTTTTACCCGGGGCAGGACAGCTATATGCCGGGTATTTAGGGGAAGGTTTAGCTAATGTTTCTTTGCAGTTGGCTGCCCTTGCTTTTACAGGTTATGCTTTTTATTTTAATTACTACATAACAGCATTTATTGTCGGATACGGAATTTTTAGTAAGTTCTATATAGGAGGAATTAACCGCCTGGAATACTTAGTGAATAAGAAGAATTATGAGTTGTTGAGAGGATTTAATGACCGGTTAAAAGGAGAGATACTCAAAATAATGGAAAATGGTTGATCCTGATTTTATCGGGATAAGTGTAAGATTGAAGATGGAAAAAATAGAAAATGATTCCTTACTCAATGATATAATACCATCTTCCGTCTTCCTTTTTCCATTAGACATCTTACATTGTATAAAAAAAGCTCTAACCCCTGTTTGGGGTAGAGCTTTCCACGTGGTGTCGGGTGTTTCCACCCGACAAGCTCTGTCAGGTGGAAACACCTGACACCACTTTAGGGAAAATCAATCTCCTCCAGCCCAAACGAACCACTTTGGATTGTCTGTATATTTATTCAATGCTTCCTCACCTTTAAACACTACCCACCAAAAGTCTACAAAGGCAGCTATACTACTTGCAACAGGTACGCAAAAATAGAGAAAAAATAAATTTTTGTCTCCTGTTCCCATATAGCTTCTATGCAAAGCAAAAAATCCACAGAAGTAAGCCCTGAGCAGGTAGCCACCAACGGTTTTTCCCTCAGGTAAAGCCATCATGTTAATGCTGATGATGCTGGTTAATGATGATAGTTCATCTGTTAATGTAAGTGTAACATCTTCAGATTGAACAAACAGCTGATCAATAGCAACATCATCAATTTTGTAGTTGTTAGCTGCAAAAGTTATAGATACAGTCAAACAAACCAATAATAAAAGTGCTGATAATTTTTTCATAATGATTTAAGTTAAGTTAAAGAATTTACTAAGTGTGTCAGGCGGGACACCCCTCTTCCCCTCCTTAACAGAGGGAATACCTAACATCACAAAATCTGCCCAAATATACATTGTTTTTTAAAAAAAACAATTTTTTTAATATTTTTTTAAAAAACCTTGCATGGTATTTTTAATTGATTTAATATTGCCCCGTATTTATAATTCACTTATATAACTAAAACAAAAAATTATGAAAAAATTTGTATTATTATTCGTATCTGTTGGTTTATTTTGCATACTATGCTCAAATAAACTTGTATTTGCCCAGGATGATGTTACGGTTACGTATTCTCAAGGTGGGGGAGAGCAAGGTGATCTGTCATTTGGAACAGGCACAGTGGCAATAACTGCCGGTTATGGGTTCCCAAATTTAGGATTAGCTGTTTTAAAGTCTATTGAAAACCAAACCGGAGTAACAGGCTGGACAGCTTTCGGGCTCGGTCCTATTCACTTCAGAGCTGAATACGGCTTGTCAGATAAAGTTGGTTTTGCCCTCAGCGTCAATTATGTTTCATTTGGAGCAGAATATACCGAAGACGACTTTTTTACTGGTGCTACATACAATTATACAGTATCCTTTTCGTCAATAAGCTTTTTAGGGAGAATTAATGTACATTTTGCCACTACTGAAAAACTGGACGCATATTGGGGAATAGGGGCAGGTTATAGAACCGGAACATGGAAATTTGAGTCAAATGAACCTAATTATATTCCTGATGTTATTAAAACACCCATACCCGTTGGCTTTGAAACTACATTAGGGCTTCGCTATTATTTTACTGATAATATTGGCGCTTATATAGAGATTGGAGCAGCCAAATCATTGATGCAAGGAGGGCTTGCAGTAAAATTCTAAATGCAGAATGAAATTAAAAATAAATTACTTACTTCTGTTTTTTATAACAGTGTTATTACTCATTGGAATAAGCTGTTCAAAAGAAAAACAATTAGAAAGGTCGCTTCATAAAAAAGACGGCATTTGGGATATAGACAAAATTAGCTGGACAATTGTTCAACAGGATACAAGTGGACAATCAATTGAAACCGGGGGGGTGGAAACTAATGCCGGGACATTTACTTTTGACAAAGGCGGATCCGGAAGTTATGACTATACTGTGGCTGGTACAAAGAGAGCCAATACATTTAGCTGGCAAGTTGACGGTAGCGATATTACCATATCGCGTATTTCTCAAAGTATTAACAGTAATTTTGAAATTGAGCAAATTGTTATATCTTTTACCGGGTCTGAAACAAGCAAGAATAATATAGAGTTGACCGGCTCTGAAATCATTCAGGAAGTAGGTGGTGTTAATATTGATCAGTTTGTGTTAACAGGTACTTTTAATTTGAGTAAATAATATCCTCGAAAGGATTGTATATTTGCAATAACTTTATTATTAACCAAAAATGGGACGAATAAGAACAAATATTAAAGTAGCAGAAGAGATTGCTGGACTTTATTTGATAGTGGAGCGAGGAATACCTATATTATTGAAGACATTGCCAAAAATTTAACGACAGAAAAATTAGGAATTACCAGACCCGTTTCATTAGGAGGTGAAGCGCATACTGTGTCAAAAAACAGTGTGTTAAAATGTAAAATTGAAGGATTACCAATTGAGGAGTTTGCATTAGTATTGGATCATATTGGAAACGATGATGATGGTAAAAAAATTGAAGTTCTATTTGGAGCTTTAGCGATGCAAAGATGGGGTATCAATCTTAATCTTGTGGAAGAAAAGTTAGATATGACGAATTATCCGAAGGAGTTTGTTGAGTTTTTAAACATTTGAAATGAAGAAAAAATTAACCACTAATTACACGAATTTTCACTAAAAAATAAATTCGTGCAAATTAGTGTAATTCGTGGTTAAACGAAATTCCAATACTATTAATTAAACCAATTAAAACAATGAAAAAACTAATTTTATTACCCGTTTTATTTGCGCTGTTAATTAGCAATGCTAACTTAGTAAGCGCTCAATCAGCAGAGATTCGTGATGTAAGAAAAAGAGAATTCCGTGGCGTACATGCCATTGTGAATAAAGAAACAGGGGAAGCTGCCGGCTACTATACTTTTTATGTGAATGAAAAAGTAGGTGGCGGAATGATCAATTTTGTAATTGCAATTTATGACCTGGAGCTGAAATTAATAAAACAAACCCCGATCACTATTTCCAAACGATCGACTGTGGATGGCAGTGAATTTAACGGAAAGGATTTCATGTTTGTATTTAAGGACGTTCCCAAAAAGAAACTGACCTATGTAACCGTTGACAGCAAAGGCGGGATCATTAAAACCAAAGGGATCGTGGAAAAAAAGTTTGCAGCTACTACCTCCGAAGTCTATCCTTCTGCAAACGATGCATTTTACATTGTAAAACCCATCAAAGAGAAGAAATGGGGCTATTCTGTAGCAAAAACAGACCGTAATATTAATACGCTGTGGGAAAAGAGGTTTATGCCTGAAAAAGGGTTCGTAGGCGTAGAAGCTATAGAATCAGGGGGTGACCGCATCATCGTGGTCCAGCTCATTAAGCCCAGTGCATTATCTAAAAAAGGAAAAGGCGAAATTGTATGCATGGATGACAAATCAGGTAATATTTTATATAAATATCCATTGTTTGACGGAGTAGTTACAAACGTCCCGTCTGCATTTTTGATAGACAGCAAAGGTAATATCGTTACCGGAGGCATGTATTTTGCAGGAGAAAGAATGAGCGGAAAAAATTCTGATGGGCTATTTTTCTTAAAGCTATCTCCTGAGGGTAAAAAATTAACCTACACCAGGGTTGACTGGGATGCCGGTATCCAGGAGCTTTTAAAAGCTACGTCAAGAAAATTTGCCATTGGCAGTAAGCCCAAAGTATTCTTCCATGACATCGTAGAATCAGAAGATGGGGGCTACCAGATAATTTCTGAAACATTCCGAAAATCTATGCCGGGCATAAGCAGCAGATTAAAAGATTTAATTACAGGCAGGTATATTGGTGATATTACTCAAGATTCCAAACCACTTAATTTTACGGTAATGGATTTCATTATTTTCAATTATGACGAGAGTGGAAAAATGAATAACATAAACAAAATTGCCAAAGATTATACTAAAGTAGTTTGTTATTATCCTTATAATAGTGTCTATTATGGAGGTTTAAAGCTGGCGAAAGTTGTTAAAAGTTATGGTTTTTTTGATTATGCTTTTACCACCACGCTCCCGGATTCCAAACAGGAAGTTATGATCTCAAGAAACATGGTCAGTGCAAATCCTCATATTGGAATAACAAGCATTGAGGTAGGCAAAGAATCTGAAACGCACAAGATCCCGATCAAAAGAGGCACCGCACGTATGACCGGTAAAGCAGCAAGCTTTATAGGCGCTATAAAATCAAAACCGGGTTATCTTTGTGTTTATTATTATGATAAGAAGGAGCAAACGGTGCATTTATACCTGGAGAAGATACAAATGTAAATAATAAAATGCCTATCCCGAGTACTCGGGATAGGCATTTCTCCTTTAGAACCCAAATCCAATTTTAACACCCAGGGCGATCACGGGTGCAACATTCTTTTTTATTTCATTAGTGGGGCCTGCAATACCCTGAGGATCTTTACAATCCCATCTATTAATGTTTTTAGACCTAAGGCCAATCCCGCCATAGGTATCAATAATTACCCTGTCAGCAAGGTAAAATATATAGCCGCCCGTAATTTTAAAATCTATCTGGGTTCTGCTTTCAGAATTAGGAAATATTGATGACGACCCGCAGCTTACTTCTGTGACATAATTTCTGAAGCGTACTTCAGGGCCAATATAAAAATCTTCCAAAGCCTTGGTATAAGTAGAAGGGTAAAATCTTGCGCTGGCTCTAAAGCTAAGGCCAATACTTGCTGTTCGCTTTGTTTGAGTAAAATTGGTATCAACGGTGAACGCATAATATATATAATCATATTGGGTGATCCCTATCCCTGCTTCTATAGCAAAGTGATCTGATACTCTACGCTCAATATAAATAGGAATATCACCATTTAATATCATCAGCGGGTTGACTTTTATCAGATTTTGAATGTTTCTGTCACGTTCCGCTTGTGTATAACCTACTTTAGAGTAGGTAACCGTAACAGTTTTATCTTGATCGGTATCTTCTTTGGGTTTGATCTCTTCCTTTGGTTCACTTTCAACAGAGGAGATCACCTCTTTTGTTCCGTTTTCATAAGTGATCATGAAAACTTTGTTCTTTGAAACGCTGATAAGCGGCCCATCGAGATGTTCAAATTTTTTATATTTAATTACATCTTCAGTAATTTCAATTACTTTTGACTTGATTTCACTGCCGTCTTTAAGCAATATCACGTCCTGGGATAAGGCTTTTAAACAAAACAATGAAAGCGCTATTGCTGCGAAAAAAAACTTATAGCTGCTCATATATTTTTTTATCTTGTGGTTTTTATTTAGGGAACAAAGATAAATAATTTTTTGATATATTATTTTTATTTTTTAAGTTTATCCAGAATTTATGTGCGGGGTTGATTAAACTGTATAATTTTGTAGTTATTATGCAATTAAAACAAATACTAAAAGACGTAAAAAACGAGCTGTTAAATCTCTACGGCAAACGTTTGAGCAAGCTGATATTGTACGGTTCGCAGGCGAGGGGGGAGGCAGCGGAATATTCGGATATTGATCTTTTGATCGTTTTAAAAGGCAGGATGAATAAAAAAAAAGAGACTGATAGAAGAGATATGATTTATGACCTTATATTAAAATATAATGCAGAGATCTCAGAGTTTGCGGTATCTGAAAATCGATATAAAACAAGCAACATGCCTTTTTATTTAAATGTTCGTAATGATGGTATTGATTTATTAAGATCTGGTGAAATATTAACGCCACAAAAAATGAAAAAAATTTATCATGAAAGAAAACTTAAAAATAACCGAATACTCAATAATAATTTTAATCCTATGAAATATCACAAGGAAATAAAAATATTAGTTAGCCTGTCAAAAGAGGAGTTTGAAGAATCTGAATTACTTTTTCAAGGTAGAAAATATAGAGGATCTGTATCAAGATGCTATTATTCTATGTTTCATTCTGCTCAGGCAGCTCTTTTTACAAAAAATATAGACCCTACTCACTTTCAACATAAAACTATAGTTTCAAAGTTTGGGGAACTTTTTGCTAAAACCGGTATTTTTCCAAAAGAAATGGGAAGATATTTAAGTAAAACTAAAGATAAAAGACTAAAAGCAGATTATGATTCTGCCGGTGGATATATTTCCAGCGAAGAAGCAGCCAAATATTTAGAAAATGGCAAAAAATTTAATCAAAGCATAGAAAATTATATCCAAAAAGAAATGAAAAAAGAAAAAAAATGACTATCCTTAAAGATAATAGGATCATCTTCAATATTAAAGGAATATGAAACAATATAATTGGTTATTGGTTTTTAGTTATCCCGCCTGCGATAGGCCTTCGGCGGGCAGGTAGTTTTAGTTTTTTTAGTTATTAGTTTTAGTTTATTGGTTTGTCCATCTTATGGTATAAAGCCCGGAACTGCAAACTAAAAGACTATAACCAGAAACTATCAAACCATAACCAATAACTAAAAACTAAAAACCAGATAGATATGTCTCTCTTAAAGGAAATCACCGTTCTGATAAAAAAAGAGCTTTTACTTGAATGGCGTCAAAAATATGCCATCAATGGCATACTCCTGTATGTGATCAGCACAGTACTGATTTGTTATTTAAGCTTTAACATAAGGCAGCACCAGCTAAATCCTGCCACCTGGAATGCTCTGTTCTGGATCATCTTATTGTTTACATCTATAAGCGCTGTTGCTAAAAGCTTTATGCTGGAACGTCCTGAACGGTTTATCTACTATTATACGCTGGTGAGTCCCCAGGCAATCATTTTCTCTAAAATAATCTACAATTCCTTTCTTATGCTGTTTATATCGCTGGTGTGCTTTGGGTTTTATACTATGGTGCTGGGTAATCCTGTTGTAAACAAAAGCCTGTTTTTAATAACCATATTGTTAGGAGCGATTGGGTTTTCTTCTACACTCACCATGGTTTCCAGCATAGCATCAAAAGCCAATAACAGCAGCACCCTGATGGCAATACTGAGCTTTCCCATAATTATCCCAATGTTACTCTTACTTTTAAAAATTTCTAATAATGCCATAGATGGATTAAGCGTAAGTCCTGACTGGATATACACCTTGATAGCGATAATTTTTATTGTTTGTTCGGTTTCTTTTTTGCTTTTTCCGTATATTTGGCGAGATTAAATAAACATTATATTTGTGTTGTTGTGAAACATTTAAATGGAGACGGATTTATTATTACTACCTATATAACTAACAAAATTAAAATTGGAAAAAAATATGAGACCGATAAAAATATATTATGACAAAATAGGGAACACTTTAAATGTGTGGTTCGATGATCCTAAAAAAGAAGTTATTTCTGAAGAAACTGCCGAAGAAATAATTTTGGTAAAAGACAAAAATAGTAAGGTCATTGGATTTGAAGTACTCAACTATTTATCTCCTGCAAAGAGCAATAAATTAAAGAAACTGTTAGTAGAAACAGAAATTACTACATAAGGATACAATTGATGGATCGATTTAAAAATTATTGGTGGAAAATATTAACGATTTTACTCTTGCTTTATACGATAATTGCTGGCTTTCTGACAGAAGTACCGCGCTTGGCCATTCTCCACGAAAGTATCCGCAATCTTTATTTCCACGTACCTATGTGGTTTGGCATGATCATATTACTTTCTATTTCTATGATTTATTCCGTCAAATATTTGAGAAACCCATCAACAAAAAATGATGATATCGCCTTTGAAGCAGCTAATGCAGGGATTCTTTTTGGAATTATGGGGCTGATTACAGGGATGGTATGGGCTCAGTTTACCTGGGGCGCTTTCTGGAGTGGGGATCCAAAACAAAACACATCAGCCATTGCCCTTCTTATTTATTTCGCTTATTTGGTGCTGAGAAGATCCTTGGACGAACAGCAGCAAAGAGCAAAGATCAGCGCGGTTTATAACATTTTTGCTTTTGCTGCGCTCATCCCTTTATTATTCATTCTTCCCCGACTTACAGACTCACTCCATCCCGGCAGTGGCGGTAATCCGGGTTTTGATATTTATGACCTTGATGGGAATATGCGTATGGTATTTTATCCTGCAATAATCGGGTGGACTTTACTGGGGCTATGGTTTATCAATTTAAAGGTAAGGATCAGGAATATTAGCAATAGAATGGTTGGGATTTGATAAAAGAAATGCCTAAAATTTTATTCCGAGTGCAGGGAATGGTGGCAGTGTTGGAACGAACGAGGAATCCCCTTCTTTTTATTCAGTGCTTTTATATTAGGAGATTCCTCGCTATTGCTCGGAATGAAATTTTAGGCATTTATATTATGGATTTAACACTGAGAAAAAGCTGGCTGCGCCTTAGCCTTTGTATTCTCCTGGCTCTTATACTTTGGCATTTACCTATCCCGCAGGGCATTACACCTAAAGCCTGGCATTACCTATCTATTTTTATCACCGTCATTATCAGTTTTATCCTGGCCCCTTTTCCCATGGGAGCAATGGTCTTAGTAGGGTTAGTAACGCTTACAGTTACCCAAACGATGACATTTGAGGATGCGCTGGCTGGTTATGGTAATAAAACGGTATGGTTGGTAGTAGCAGCATTTTTAATCGCAGGTGCCGTACGACAAACAGGCCTGGGGAGAAGGCTTGCCCTGATGCTTGTAACTCTTCTGGGAAAGTCAACACTTGGCCTTGGCTATTCGCTGTGTGGCGCTGAGCTTATACTTGGTCCGGTGGTGCCATCAAACACAGCACGTGGTGGCGGAATTCTTGCACCGATCATGCGCTCGCTCGCAGAAGCGCTGGGCTCACATCCGGACAAAGAGCCAAGACGAGCCGGTGATTATCTCGCCCTGGTAGGCGCTCACGCCAACCTCATAACATCCGCTATGTTCCTAACCGGAATGGCTGCCAATCCCCTGGTAGCACAGGCAGCTAAAGACGTGTTCAATGTTGATTTTAGCTGGGTAACGTGGGCGTTGGGAGTGCTGATCCCCGGGCTGGTAGGCCTTGGGCTCCTGCCGGTTTTTCTTTACATGCTTGCAAAACCAACATTGGTCAATGCACAGGCAGCACAACAAAAAGCAAGGGAAGAACTCAAGACCATGGGCCCCTGGACAACCGGAGAAAAAGTGATGGCAATAACCTTTGTGCTGCTTCTTGGGTTGTGGTCAACCTCAGGATGGCATGGAATGAAAGCAACACTTGTTGCATGGATAGGACTGTGTGTACTGCTATTGAGTGGCACTCAGAAATGGACTGATAGTAAGTTACATTCAATTACTCATTTCCCTTTATTTTTAATCAGGTAGTACAATTGGAAGATTGTATACACTATTTTTGTAGCTCCATAAATAATTCCAATAACTAAAAGTGCAAATTCTAATAGTGGATTAAATTCCAGATATTTTACAAATGCCACGATAAATAATATTAATCCTAAATCTAACAATGTATCTGTTGTATTCATAATAAATTTAGTTAAATTTGAAAATTGATTATTTAAAAATTTACAAAGATATTTCGTTACAAAATTGATAAAAAACTTTTCATAAAAAAATATTTCCACAAGTTTTGTCTATATATTTGAGTCCACTCTAAAAAGTCTTTTTTGCCACAAAAACACAAAAACACTAAATCCCACTAAAAATTAACTAATTGATTTTCAGGGTTTTGTGGGATTTAGTGCTTTGGTGTTTTAGTGGCATTTTTATTTTTTGGACTTTTTAGAGTGGACTCAAAAAACATTTTGAAATTCTCCAGCTTCTAATAGATCATTAATCTAAATGTTTAATCTCTTTACGCCATGCGCTACGCTCTATGCTCTATGCGCCTTAATATTTCTAATTAATTTTAACAAAGCAAATAGCCAAAGCCCATGCGAGCCCGGTGAAGGTTGTCAATTTTATTTATGTGAAGAGACCAAACGAAACTGCGGGAAGAAAGGCTACTTAATTAATTACGGCTATAAATATTGTAACCTTTTCAATGCTAAATACTACAACAGGTTCTCTCAAAGCGGGCAGGAGTGGGTGAGTAGAACTACCTGGTGTTTGCAAGACCAGTTCAATACATTTCCTGATTCACTTTCCTGTTCAGCATTTAAAAAAAAAGCAAGGAAAGATCATTTGGATTGCGTTCTTGAATCGGGCTACTGCAAACTGCCCAAAAAAGACAGAAGGCTTATTTTTAGAATCGTTGCCCGGAATCCCCGAAATTGGATCATAGGGCTCTCATATCTGAAAAGGATAAGGAAGTATTGCAAAACGATTGTTGAATGAAAAATGTGAGGTCAGAACTCTGACAAATTCTGTTAATCGCAATCCTTTTGGAGATAGCATAAAAATTTATCCCTTTAATTTTGACAAACCGCTTAGCTTATCGAATCGCTTCACGGGGCTTCGGTTTTATATAATACTAAATTAACAGATTGGGCAAAAAAACACCACTTATCCATTGGTAAACGTTATGCCGGTGAATTGGCCCGGAGAAAGAACAGAACTAAATCATATGATAAATTGTAGAATTATATATATTTGCGGATGATAATTTATGAATTAATCTCAAATGCTTATCTTTTATAAATATCTTTTTAAAGTAAAATCCCTGATTAAGAGGGCTTTCTTGTTTTTATTATTAACATTGTCTTTGAACTTAAATGCTCAGGATCCAGTTATTAAAAATACACAGGATTCATCAAATAGAAATACTGTCGAAATGGCTGATGCTTTAAGAAAAAGCGGGAAAATATATATAGTCGTTGTAGTTTTAATAATAATTTTAGGAGGTATGTTTTTATATCTCATCCGTATTGATAGAAAAATTGGGAGAGTGGAAGATGAATTACGAAATACGAATGATACGAATAGGGTATAATGCTAATATACTAAGCTCTTAAAAAGCATACTTTGATAACATGTTAACGACTTTTTTTGATGATTTTTTTTGAAATTTAAGTGATTTTAGTTCTTAGTTTATTGGTTTGTTTGTTATGGTTGGGTGGTTATTAGTTTTGGTTTTATGGTTTTTTAGTTTTTGATTTTGCAAACAATAATATCCTGGTTCAAAACCTGATTAGTGGTGGGTTGCAATTATAAAAAACTAACTAACCAAAACCAGTAACCAACTAACTAAAACTATTAACTAATAAACCAATAACTAAATTTTTTCCAAGACTTCGCACGTAATGTTAGTAAGTTCATAGTAGATTTCCCCGAAGGGCTTTTTTTATCCCGACAAGTCGGGAGAAAAAATTTAGTATATTAGCATTTTATTATTAGTATAATGAAAAGATCACATATAATAGCATTATTTGTCATTGCAGCAGGAATCGGGGTGATTATCTCTACTGCAGGGGATAGTAGCACTTATGTGACATTCAAACAAGCTATTGACATGGGGGCAAATGGCAGTAACGCAAAAGTGCATGTGGTCGGGCAACTTAAAAAAGATGCGAATGACCAAATCGAAGGAATGGAATACAAGCCAAAAGACGACCCGAATTTCTTCTCATTTATTATGATAGATGAAAACAGCCAGGCGCAAAAAGTAGTTTATTATCATCCCAAGCCCGCAGATTTTGAACGCTCCGAAAAAATTGTAGTGGTTGGTAGTTTCAAGGATGAAACCTTCATTGCTGATAAGATTTTGATGAAATGCCCGTCAAAGTATGTAGAAAAAGAAATTACCGTTAACTCATGATTATATTAATAACTTAACAACTAAAAAGAATGGCTAAAAAGGTCACAGTAATTATAGAACAAGGGGAAGATGGATGGTATGTAGCTACCGTACCTGACATTCCAGGTTGTTATACTCAAGGAAAAACAATCGCACAAGTTTTAGATCGAATTAAAGAGGCAATTGAGGTTTGTCTTGAAGCTGATAAAGATGAAATAGAACCTCTGGAATTTGTAGGTGTACAACAAATAAAGATATGACAAAACTTGTTCCTGTTAAAAGTATAATATTATTTTGTAATATCTACATTTATTCATAAAACTTTCCTCTCATTATGCTCCACACCTTCATCGGCAACCTTGGCCACCTTTTTATCATCATCTCCTTTGTAGCATCCCTGGTAGCCACCTATTCATATTTTATTATCAACTCATCCTCCTCTCCCTGGGGTGGGTTAGGGGTGAGGTGGAAAATATTTGCAAGAAGCGCCTTTTTAATACACACCTTCTCTATTATTGGCGTAATTGTTTGCCTTTTTGTGATTGTCTATAAACAGTATTACGAATATCACTACGCCTGGAGTCATTCTTCAAATAATCTCCCCGCACAATATATGATTGCATGCTTCTGGGAAGGACAGGAAGGCAGTTTCTTACTATGGATATTCTGGCAGTCATTATTAGGATTAATATTGATCAAAACCCTTAAAAAAAGAAATGGTGTTCATGAAGGAACCCTCAAAGACAATAGCTGGGAAGCGCCTGTAATGGCCATCTTTTCGTTGGTGCAGGCATTTATTTGCTCTATGATCCTTGGTGTGGTAATTTTCAATATTAAAATAGGCAGCTCGCCTTTTATATTGTTAAGAGATTTTATGACAGAGGCGCCTATCTTTATGACAAACCCTGATTTTATCCCTGAAGATGGTACTGGCCTGAACCCATTGCTACAAAACTACTGGATGGTCATTCATCCCCCCACTCTTTTTTTGGGATTTGCGGCTGTATTAGTCCCGGCTGCATTTGCCTATGCCGGGCTGTGGCAAAAGCGGTATACAGAATGGATAAGGCCTGCATTGCCCTGGGCGCTGTTTGCCACTGTGATCCTGGGTATAGGGATCCTGATGGGAGGATATTGGGCTTACGAGACACTTAATTTTGGAGGCTACTGGAACTGGGACCCCGTTGAAAATGCTGTTTTTGTACCATGGATTGTTTTAATTGCAAGTATGCATTCAATGGTAGTTGCACGTAAAAAAGGAACATCCATGAAATTATCATTCATATTGGTGATCACAACATTTCTTTTGATATTATATTCCACTTTCCTTACAAGAAGCGGGATACTGGGTAATTCTTCGGTTCATTCATTCACTGATTTGGGACTTTCCGGACAGCTTTTAATAGTTCTGGTGGCATTTGTCTTAATTTCAATATTTTTCATGGTAAGATCATGGAAAAAGATTCCCTCTTCACCGGGTGAGGTTTCAACTTATTCAAGGGAGTTCTGGGTTTTTATTGGCATTACAGTGCTGTGCCTTTGCGCGTTCCAGATCATCATTACCACTTCTATTCCTGTTTACAATGCAATACTTGAAAATATTGGAATTGAATCGAATGTAGCGCCACCTGCCGACCAAATAGCTCATTATAGCAAAATACAGGTTTGGTTTGCACTCTTTATTGCCATATTATCTGGTATTGGCCAATATTTCTGGTGGCACAAAACTCCAATTCTGAAACCCGAAACTCGAAATCTGAAACCCGAAACCAGAAATTTGAAAGGCAAAATCCAAAATCCAAGGTCTAAAATTCTTAACGCCATATCTATTCCTTTTATATTGACGATGATTATATCAAGTGTTATAATCTTATTAGCCCAGATAAGAAACATTAGTTATATCCTGCTGCTTACATGTGCAATGTTCACGATTATTGCAAACCTGAATATTTTTATAAATGTGGTAAAAAATAATTACAAGTTAGCTGGCGGCTCAGTAGCACACGTTGGCATAGGATTAATGCTCATTGGTATACTTTTCTCATCGGGTTTTTCAAAAGTAGTTTCTCTCAATACAACCGGGATGTTATATTCTAAAGAATTTCCGGATGAAATGAACCGGGAAAATATTTTGCTATGGCCAAATGAGCCGCAGACCATGAATGAATACAGGGTAACGTACAAGGGCAGGTATATTGAAGCGTTAGGTTTCCCCGGTTACATTAAAAAAGAAATGCTGATCCAAACCCAAAATGCGCACAAGGTAGTTGCGAGAGAAGATATTCTTTACAAAGAAAAAGTTTTTTATAAAAAAGGCGATACTTTGAATATTTATCCTGAGAATACTTACTATGAAGTTGAATATCAGCCTACAGGGCAAGGTAAAAATAAAACAAGCAACACCTTCACCCTGTTTCCAAGAGCCCAGGTTAACCCCGATATGGGCCTTATTGCCTCCCCGGATATAAAAACATTTTTAACCAAAGATCTATATACGCATGTTTCATCCATACCTGATCCGAATGAAGAAAAACAGTGGGGTGAGACCAAAGAGTATGTAATGAGCATTGGAGATACCATAATCGTAAACGATTTTTTTGCAATTCTTGATGGTATTGAAAGACTATATGCAGTGCATGGAATCCGGCTTAGTCCTGCTGACGCAGCAGTAAAAGCAAAAATACGTATTTTGGGAAAGGCTAAAAACCATTATTCCGCTCCTGTTTATGTAATACATGATAAGATGGTAGGCCGGATCCCCGATGTTAATGAAGAACTTGGCTTAAAGTTCACCCTCCTGCATATTGACCCCGAAAGACAAAAATTTACAATTAGCGTTAATACATCCCAAAGAGATTACATCATCTTAAAAGCAGTAGAAAAGCCATTTATAAACCTGCTCTGGATCGGTACCTTTTTGATGATTATAGGATTTTGTATTGCTATTGTGAGGAGATATGGGGAGTTTGCGAAAGTAAGGGAAAAGGGGGTGGAATAATTAAGCTATTTAAGTAAAAAGTAAAAAGTAAAAAGTAAAAAAAAAGTAAAAAACTATGAAAAAAGATTTGTGTGAAAGACTGTTTAAGTTTGCAGTTGATGTAATTAGATTTTTAATGAGAGAATCAAATTATTGGTTAAGAATATTTAAAGAGCAACTAAATAGGCGATATACAAAAGTGCCATTACCTGGTAGATGAGTCAGAGCAGTTAAAAAAAATACTTGGTTCAATCGCAAGCAAATGAAATAAAAACTTTACTTTTTACTTTTTACTTTTTACTTTCTACTTTTTGATCCTCAGCCCAAAGCCATGCTGTTATTGCCTCTTTAATATTATCAATAGCTTCCTTTTCATCTTTACCTTGTGAAACACAACCGGGAAGAGCAGGGCATTCAACGACTATCCAGCCATCTTCTGCTTTTTGTATGTTAATATGGAAAATCATATCATGTATTTAATTACAAAATTAATAAATATTTTCATTTAGTTGCAAACAATTATTATGTTTTTTAAAATTACAAATATGAAAACAAAATCTCTTGTGCTCATATCATTACTCATTTGTGTTTTCAATGTTTATACTGCAGGTGCTCAAAAAACACCCAAGCGCACCCTCTCCTTCCAGCAATGGATTGATGAAATGGTAAACTGTAAAGATTCGGTGTATGTGTTGGATGGTGCAGATATTATTTTTGACGAAACAAAGGATAATGAATTTGGCAAAAGAGCTCAAAATGACCAGGCAGAAGATATCATCATTCATGCTGATATAGTTATCAAAAATTGTAATTTCAAAACTGCTCAACTTACCGATGAATATATTAGATTAAATCATTTTACTTTTCGGAGAAATGTAATGTTTTGGGATAATAAAGCTGAATCTCCTATCAATTTTAATAATTGTACATTCAATGCAAGATTGGATTTCCTCTGGAATGATTTTTCATATTTATTTATTTATGATACATATTTAAAAGGTTCTTTCATTGAAGGTCATAATAATTTTGCAACTATTGAGTTTAATAATGTGGTTTTTGAAGCAAACCATGATAGCAAGACTTGTTATTTTGTGTTATCTTCAAAATCACTCAAAAGAGTTGAAATTTATAATTCTAAATTTCAATTATCAGATTCTCTAAAAGAATTGCCCATTGAACCAAGCATGATACCTGGTATATGGTTTAATGTAATGACTGATAATTTAACTTTTAACAATAATACATTTGACTTACCGGTTTCGTTTGGTGGATTGACAGCCCATGTAGATTTAGCTGTGAAAAATTGCAGCTTTAATAATTTTATAGATGTAGAAGCCATTAATTTCCCTGAACGCAATATCAATTTTGACTGGAAAATGCTCTCCGGAAGATTATCTATCTTAAATCAGAATGATGAAGGTATGTTAGACATTTACCAAGGTAAAACAGATGCTGAAATAGCAGACTTTTATCACCTGAAGGAGCTGATAGCGGCTTATAATAAGTTTTTTAAGATCTACCGTGAAAGAGGTGATATAGAATCGGCAAATGCTTGTTTTATTGAGATGAAGGATTTGGATACCCGCAGGCTCAAATACAATTATGAACAATCACCCACATTTGAATCTTACCTTTCCTATAAAGTAAATGTTTTCCTTAAATTCTTCTGTGATTATGGCACCAATCCACCAAAATCACTGATCATTTCATTTTATGTGATCTTAATATTTTCGGTTTTTTACTTTTTCTTCCAAAGCGAATGGGATAATATCAGCCGTAGTTTTTTGATGAGAAAGTCAAACAAATTATTACAATATTTCCGGTCAGAGCAGAAGCTTGAAGATTTTTATTCCGAGCAACATAAAGCAGAATTACAATCCTGGTTAGCGTTTAGAGACAATATTATACAAAGCAAAAAAGAAGTTCCTTTATTTATTACTTTGCTTTTAAAACCATTATACCGCATCTCTGTCCTTCATCATAAAGTTACAAGCTGGCTTTACCACAGAACCGATATCTTAAGCGGCCGCTGGATAGACCTGAAACCTGCACGTAAATGGTTTGTTGCAACCACTGTGAGCATTTCCATCATCTTTTATTTGGTTTACCTGGTTGCGTTGCGGAGCTTTAATGCGTTCTTTCTCAGCATCAATACCTTCTCTACCCTTGGTTTCGGTGACATTCCCGTAAAAGGCATTTCACGCTATATGGCAATTTTGGAAGGGTTTTTAGGTTGGTTCTTGTTGAGTATATTCAGTGTAAGTTTGATCAGTCAGATATTACAGAATTAGTCATTAGTTAATTTCGCAGAGTATTTCAAAGGTTTTTATAAATAAAATTTGTAATTTATATCTATGTCATTTAAATTTGCATAGAAAAAAAAATGGATCAAATTATTTAAAAACATAGAGAGCCTGCAAAAATGAATATCTCCGATTTTACTGATTCACTTTTAAAGGAAATCATTAAAAAGTTATAGTCCCTTAAAAATCTATCCCTGGTACCTTGGACAAGTTTTTTCCTATCTTGAAGTTTTTGTAAATATAAATTGAGTAAAAACTACAAAATATCGATCATCGGAGCCGGCAATCTTGCCTGGCATCTTGCACAGGAGCTTGAAAAAGCAGACCACCTGATCATAGAAGTATTTAGCCGAAAATTGAAAAATGCCCGGACTTTGACTTCCAGGCTATACGATGCGGAGCCAACCGACAAACTAAATTTTTCTTCAAGCAATACAGAGGTTTTTATCATAGCTGTTACTGATGATGCATTACCGGAAGTTGTATCAAAGATCGTTCTACCCAAAAATGCTGTGGTCGCCCATACTTCAGGAAGTTTTTCCTTAGATAGTCTTAATCTCAAATCTCATATGGGAGTATTCTATCCCTTACAAACATTTACCAAACATACAGAAGTTAATTTCAAAGAAATACCAATATGCATAGAAGCACTTGATGAAACAACAGAAAATGTACTCTCTGAAATTGCAAAAAGCATCAGTAAAAAGGTACTTTTTCTGAATTCCGAAAAAAGAAAGGTTTTGCATCTTGCAGCAGTATTTGCGTGTAATTTTACAAATCATCTATTGAGCAATGCCAAAACTATTTTAGACCGGGAGGGATTGGAATTTTCTCTTTTAGAACCATTAATTATTGAAACCATTGAAAAAGCATTGGAATTTGATCCTGATAAAGTACAAACAGGACCCGCTGCGAGGAGAGATAAACAATTAATAAATGATCAATTTAAATATCTTAAAAAGTACCCGGAGCTACAGAAGATCTATAAATCTCTGACTGAGAGTATACTTAAAAACGTTTGACGGTTACGGTTACGATGCCTGTTTCGTTAAGTGTCTTTGGGTTAGGTAACCCTTAAACGAAAAACGATATGGGCCTAGTGTAGCAACAATTTAATTACGCAATATTGTAATCATAAAATATATTATTTCTATGAGATTAGTAACTCTTTCAGCTAATCACAAACCATTTAACCATATAGCCATATAACCATTTGTTGATTAATAACGAAAGAATCTATTTATTACTAATTAATGTTGCAAAACTAAATTGTTGCTACACTAGTAACCCTTAAACGCTGAACGAAAACATATTATGAAAGTAAAAGAAAATACTACTAATAAGATCAAAGTAACACTGATCCAGTCTGCTTTGCATTGGGAAGATATTGACGCCAACCTTGC
Organism: Cytophagales bacterium; assembly: GCA_019456305.1. Classification (NCBI taxonomy): domain Bacteria; kingdom Pseudomonadati; phylum Bacteroidota; class Cytophagia; order Cytophagales; species Cytophagales bacterium. The sequence goes on from VRUD01000046.1 coordinate 29,871, forward strand.
CATGTTTGAAGAAAAGATATGGCAAATAGGTCAAAAAACAGACCTGATAGTGCTGCCCGAAATGTTTACTACTGGCTTTACGATGAATACTGCCAGGCTTGCAGAACCAATGAATAGCAAATCTTTTAGGTGGATGAAGCAGCAAGCTGCACAGACTAAAGCTGTTATTGTTGGAAGCATCATTATCAAAGAAGGGCAAAGTTGTTTCAACAGGCTTGTATGGATGAACCCGGATGGCACTTATTCAACATACGATAAAAGGCATTTGTTTAGGATGGCTGATGAGCATAATTATTATGCAGCGGGAAATGAAAAAATTATCATGGAAATAAACGGTTGGAAGATTTGTCCCCTGGTATGTTATGACCTCCGTTTCCCGGTGTGGAGCAGGAATAAAAATGAATCGGTGAATCGGGGAAGTGGAGAAACGGTGAAAATCCCAAATTCCAAATCCCAAACCCGCAATCCAGTTCCGGCTTATGATTGTCTTATCTATATCGCCAACTGGCCGGAACCGAGACAAACTGCCTGGGACGTGCTTTTACGTGCAAGGGCAGTAGAAAATCTGTGCTATGTAATTGGCGTAAACCGGGTAAAACAGGATGGCAACGGTATTAATTATGCAGGTGGTAGCGCTGTAATAGATCATAAGGGTGAACGGCTATTTTATAAATTGAAAAGTGAAATTGTTAAAACAATCACTTTAGATAAAAAAGAATTAATGTCTTATCGTGAAAAATTTCCGGCTCATCTGGATGGGGATGAGTTTGAAATAAAGGAATAGATATGAGACATGAGATGAAATACGCTTATATTGGGTTTAAATAATATTATACCTAAAAATCTAAATTAAAAAGAAAGAAAAGTGATGTAAATGTTATGATACTTCCTTAATTTAGTTGTCGTAAAAGTAAAAAATTAATAATAATAGGGTCAACCAGCACCCAGTAACCAGCATCCAGTAACTGATAATTTGATGCATGATGTTAATAATGATTACAATTTAAGGTGTTTTTTTTAATTTAGATTTTTAGGTTATACATTTAATGAAAATTTCCTTAAACGACATCTACCAAAAATTTATTTGTTGCAATTCTGTCAGCATAGATACCAGAACGCTGCAAAAAAACGCCATGTTCTTTGCACTGAAGGGACCTAATTTTGATGGAAATCAATTTGCTAAAGAAGCAATTGAAAAAGGCGCATTATTTGTAGTGATTGATGAAGAAAAGTACGTTTTGAATACGAAGTATATATTAGTAAAAAATGTATTGAAAACCTTACAAGATCTGGCGCAGTTTCACCGGCAAAACTTAAACATCCCGTTATTAGCCATCACCGGTACAAATGGTAAAACCACTACAAAAGAGCTTATCCATGTCGTGCTAAGCAAAAAATACAAGACCTACGCCACTAAAGGTAATTTAAATAATCACATAGGTGTGCCATTGACATTATTGTCAATCAGCCCCCCTACCAGCCCCCCTCTAACTCCAAGCCAACTTGAATCGGAGAAACGGGAAATCGGAGAAACGGAGAGAGGGAAAACGAAGCGATTCACCGATTCACCCATTCACCCATTCACCGATTCGGGGGGATTTAGGGGGGCTGTAATTATTGAAATGGGAGCTAATCATATCGGAGAGATTGCCAGGCTTTGTGAAATTGCTATGCCGGACTTTGGGCTGATCACCAATATAGGTAAAGCGCATCTTGAAGGTTTCGGGAGCTTTGAAGGCGTTGCCAAGGCAAAAAGTGAGTTATACTATTATCTGTTGCAGCATGATGGTAAAGTGTTTGTTAATTCTAAAAATGAACATTTGAACAGGATGGCTGCCCGTTTTAGCAATCCAATCAGATATGGTAGTAAGGGCGATTTTTATCATTGTGAACTTGTTGAAAACAGAACCCTGCCAGCTGGCGGGGCAAGGAGCATAGCCCCCGTGCTACTAAATTTAGTAACTCAAAATGGTGACATTGTTAAAACCAATCTTGCCGGTGCCTACAACCTGGAAAACATTGAAGCTGCGTTATGCATTGGAAAATATTTTAAGGTTAATGAAAAAGATGCCAACAAAGCAATTGCTGAATATACACCCCAAAGTAACCGTTCAGAAATAATAAAAAGAGGTACGAACACCATTATTTCTGACGCTTATAATGCCAATCCGCAATCAATGGAAGTTAGTATTAAAGATTTTGCGGAATTAAAGTTGCGGCAAGTGGAAACCCCGAGGAATTCGGGGCAGGCACCTGACACCACCAGAAATAAAGTACTTATTCTTGGAGATATGTTTGAACTAGGAGATCATTCCATGGAAGAACATAAGGCATTGGGGGATTTTATTGCCGCACTTATACAAAAAGGCGCTTGTTTTCAAATATTACTTTGCGGGAAAGCAATGAAATATACAAAATCACAATTAACAGGGGGGGAGGTTGCAATTTATTTTGAGGATAAAGAGGCTTTAACAGGTTGGTTAAAAAAAAACAAATTCAGGGATGCTTACATCTTAATAAAAGGTTCAAGAAGTATGGAGCTTGAAACAGTGGTGGCTTACATCTAGTGTTTAGTTGCGTAAGTTTTCTATAGATTATTTATACAATTAAGCAATAGTGTAGGCGCGAACGAGGAATCTCCTCAATAATACTGTCATTCCGAGTGAAGGGGAGGGTAAAGCGGAAGGGGTGAACGAGGAATCCCCTCAATAATACTGTCATCTAATCAGTGTTACGTCCCCTTTCCTCGTATCATTTGTCCCATCCACAAACTCCACCTTTGCGTAATAAACAAACACAGCCATTCCCTGCTCTTTTCGTCTGTGCTTTCCGTTCCATCCAACAAACAGTGCCTCATATACATCATTAGCTTCATAAACTTTTTCTCCCCAGCGATTGTACACAGCTAAATAGATGCTTTTTATACCTTTTCCTATCACTTTAAATTGATCATTTACTTTATCACCATTTGGTGAAAAGGCGCTGGGTATAAAAAGTAATTTTTCAACGGTAATAGTAACAGCCTTACAGGTAGAGTCAAAACCGCAAGAATTAAAAACACTCAGGCACACTTTATAAGTTCCTGTAGTGGCATAGATATGCGTAGGATTCTGTAAGATATCAAACAGGCTGTTTCCAAAATTCCAAAACAAACTTTCAGCATTTAATGATGAATCGAAGAAAATAACTGTCAGGTTTGTATCGGTAAAACTAAAATCAGCAATTGGTGGTATACATCCTGTTACAATAATGGTTACGGAAGCCATATTTTGACAACCATTTGAATCAGTAACAGTTACCCACCAGGTTGTGGTCTGAGGAGGCGTTGCAACAGGATTCTGTTTTGTTGAATCACTTAAACCTGCCCCCGGACTCCACAGATATGAAACTCCACCACCTCCATTCAACTGAACACTCGCACCAGGATTGATAGTAGTATCAGGATATGCATAAACTATGGGCAAAGGGTTTACAGATACTGTTACAAAAGCAGTATCTGCCTCACAACCCGTAGAAGATATTATTACATTATAAGTAGTGGTTGTATCCGGTTTAGCTATCGGGTTAGGGATAAGCGTATCATTTAAACCTTTAGAAGGAATCCAAACATGGGAGGTGCCCGGTGAAGCGTACAATTGCACAGAATCGTACAAGCATATTGTAGTATCAGCCCATGCATTGGCAATCAGATTTGGAAGTACAGTGATGGTTTTGCTGAAAGTATCCGGACAAAGACTGTCTTGAGCAATAAGCGTAACCGTATAAACTCCCGCAGTGTCAAAAGTGATGGATACATTGGCGCTGGTATCATAAAAAACAGCATTTAATTGCCACTCATATTCAGTTGTGTTAATGCTGGTATTTATAAAAAACAGGGTGGTGCTGTCGCATATTAATGTGTCGTTTACTGTAAAGGAAGCAGAGATGTTACACGGGGTTGGTGGAGCGCAAGTATCTTCAAGGAAAAGTATCCAGACAGCGCCCCTGTCTGTGCCGCCATCGTCATCAAGACGTGCACCAATTGCAATATCAGTCCTTCCATCTCCATTCAAATCGCCCAAAGAGGCTGCTGAAATACCAAAATGATCGGAGTTGTCAAGAACGCCTGAAAAATTACCCTGTGTGCTGCTTATCTTTAGGTATGATTTTACTGTACCATTTGTATTTAAGTACAATATCCAAACAGCTCCTCTGTCGGTTCCTCCATCATCATCACCTGTGGTGCCTACTGCAATGTCGTTAATTCCGTCTCCGTTCAAATCACCTAAGGAGGTAACTTCATAACCAAAATAATCAGAGTTATCAAGTATGCCGGAAAAGTTCCCCTGTGTACCGCTGATCTTTTGCTGTGATTTTACGGTCCCATTGCTATTTAAAAACAATATCCATATTGCTCCTCTATCAGTTCCACCATCATCATCACGTGCAGCATTTACCACAATATCCCGGATACCATCTCCGTCCAGATCCCCTAAAGAAGCAACCGATCTACCAAATAAATCTGAATCATCCAGAATTCCGGTAAAATTACCTTGTGTATCACTTATTTTTTGTGATAATTTTACTGTACCATTACTGTTCAAAAACAATATCCATACAGCTCCTCTGTCAAACCCCCCATCATCATCCAATACAGCTCCTACTACCATGTCTGTTATTCCATCTCCATCCAGGTCGCCTATATTATCAACATCACGTCCAAACAGGTCACTGTTATCAAGGATACCTGTAAAATTGCC
>VRUD01000047.1:0-29429 GCA_019456305.1 Cytophagales bacterium
TAAAAGAACATAGGAAAAAGAAAGCAATTGATGAAATTTTAAATCAGTAAAACCAACCACCTTTTGTCTATTAGACCCATATTTATAATAGAGGTAATAATAGTGAAACTATATTTTTTAATCGTAGAAATTATCTTTACTTCTTAGAAAAATGGGATAAATATTTCTCAAAGTATTTAGATATTTATTCTTACTGTTTAATACCTAATCATTTTCACTTTTTTGCACAAGTTAAAGAGTTTGATACAAGCAATGCAATCGCAAGAAGCGAGAAAAAATCTATACCATCACACGAAACGATGGCATCGTTAAACATCGTTAACTCAATCATTGCAGAACAATTTAGAAGATTTTTTATTACCTATTCACAAGCTATTAATAAACAGGAAAATCGTACTGGAAGTTTATTTCATAAGCCTTTTAAAAGAATACATGTAGACTCAGATGATTATATTACATCAATAATACATTATATTCATCATAATCCTATACACCATGGTTTGGTCAAAAATTATCATGATTGGAGTTATTGTTCATATAATGAGATGTTAAATAATGTGAAAACAAAAATTAATAGAGATTTTGTATTGCAATGGTTTGGTAGTAGAGATGAATTAATAAAATTTCATAAGGAATTATTAAATTATAAAATTATTGAAAAATATATAATGGAAGACTAACGATGCCATCGCTCGAAAAAACGATGCCATCGCTCAAACTATTTTATTTAACGAGATCATTGCTTAAAACGACAGCAGTATTAATTAATTGATCATTAGCTAAATAAAGCGATGGCATCGTTAACTCTGGACCAACGATGCCATCGCTCAAACTATTTTATTTAACGAGATCATTACTTAAAACGACAGCCGTATTAATTAATTGATCATTAGCTAAATAAAGCGATGGCATCGTTAATAATTTGATGCAGAAGTAGTTAGAGATATTCAACTGAAAAAACTCAATCTTTCTTCCTTAGAATCATTGTATAAAGAAAAAACAGGAGAAACTCTTGACATTAATATTTTAGAAAAATTTAATTGGAAAGACCGCACTAAGTTTAAACTAAAATACATTAATCAATTATTACAAGAAGACCTCCTGGCAATGACAATTTCTGAAAAACCCAATAGTTCAAAACAAAAATATCATACAACCCAAAAAGGGATTGGACATATTAAATAACGATTAGAAATTTCGTAACTTTGCAAAAACAAACTTATGAGATTTAATGCAAGAAACAGCAATTTCGGAAACAGACCAAATCCTCCAAAACAACCTCAACCACACCCTGTTTTCATGGTCAAAACAATCAGGGCTGGATCCGGTTAGGGTAGCGTATGCAGAAGGGGTATATTTTTATGACTATGACGGTAAAAAGTACCTGGATTTTTCTTCACAACTGATGAACGTAAATATCGGGCATGGGCATCCAAAAGTGCGCGAGGCAGTATTAAAGCAAATGGAGGAGGTCAGCTACGTTTATCCCGGTATGATCACAAAAGTAAGAGGTGAATTGGGGAAAAAACTAACAGAGATCACACCCGGGAGCTTAAACCGTACCTTTTTTACTTTGGGCGGAGCTGAAGCAATAGAAAATGCCATCAAGCTGGCACGGGTTTATACCGGCAGACATAAAATTATCGCACAGTACCGCTCCTACCATGGCGCCACTTATGGCGCTATTTCTGCCGGTGGGGATCCGAGAAGACATGCGGTTGACAGCCAGCAGTTGCCTAACATTGTGCATGTTGAAAATCCCTATTTTTACCGTTGCCCATGGAATAGCTCAACGCCTGAAGAATGTGCCCGGCTGTGCGCAGAGCAAGTTGAAAGAGTAATACAATTTGAAAATCCTGATAATGTGGCCGCTATCCTCCTGGAAGGGGAATCAGGTTCATCGGGTTGTATAAAATACCCTCCCGGCTACTGGAAAAAGATCAAAGCCATTGCTGATAAATACGGTATATTGATCATTGATGATGAAGTGATGAGCGGATTTGGCCGCACCGGCAAATGGTTTGGCATTGACCACCATGGTGTCGAACCTGATATTATGTGCGTAGCAAAGGGGCTTACTTCCGGCTATATCCCGCTTGGGGCAATGATCGTGAAAGAAGAGATCGCTCAATCCTTTGATGACGCACCCTTGCCTTTAGGGCTTACCTATTCTGCCCATGCTGTAGCTTGTGCCGCAGCTTTAGCTGTTATTGATATTTATGAAGAAGAAAATCTCATAGAAAATGCTGCCAATATGGGACGATACATGGAAGAAAGAATGGAAGAAATGAAACAAAAACACCCTTCAATAGGTGATTTCCGTACTACAGGTTTATTGGGCTGTATTGAATTGGTAAAGAACAGGGAAACTAAAGAACCCGTTACCCCCTGGAATGCCAAACCCAACGAAATGGACGTAACAAATAAGATGGCAGCCAAGATCAGGGAACTCGGCATGTTCACATTTGTACGGTGGAACTGGATATTTACCTGCCCTCCCTTATGCGTTACCAAAGAGCAGATTGATGAGGGATTGGATATTATCTCACAAGCGATTGAAATTGCAGATAGTACTTACTTAACTCCGTAGTTTGATTTAAAAGTGAAACTTACTTACTATTAAATGAAATAATAATAAGATAAAGTTACTGGGTACTGGGTACTGGTAGAGTGAATACTGCCAGAAGAAAGAATTATTAAAACCCCAGAACCCAGTAACCAGAGCCCGGTAGCTGTTCATTAAGAGCAATAAGAATAGCTCTGAATACAAGTTTCATTTAAAACCTAAAAATCGGTCTAATAAAAAGAAAGAAAAGTGATGTAAATGTTACGATACTTCCTTAATTTAGTTGCCGTAAAAGTAAAAAATTAATAATAATAGGGTCAACCAGCACCCAGTAACCAGCATCCAGTAACTGATAATTTGATGCATGATGTTAATAATGATTACAATTTAAGTTGTTTTTTTTAATTTAGATTTTTAGGTAAAATATTAAATTCCGATACTAACAGAAAAAGCCCCACATTATGTGAGGCTCAAGATTAAAATTACCAACTAATAATGTTTAAACTATGCTAGTTTAACATTCACCGCATTTAATCCTTTTTTTCCTTCCTGAAGTTCGAATGTTACTTCATCATCTTCTTTGATCTCATCAATAAGACCAGATACATGTACAAAGTATTCTGTTTCAGTTTCTGTGTCTTTAATAAATCCAAATCCTTTGGACTGATTAAAAAATTTAACTTTTCCTTTTTTCATCTGTAAATAATTTGTTTTTTAAAGGCCTGCCTGCCTTACAGGTGGCAGGCAGGTCAGACGGAAACCGCATCCCAGTACTTGGGATACAGGTCTCATAATAAATATAAATTGAGAATTTTTGCAAAGATAAACTAAAATAAATACTTAATCATGTTTTTTTTTAAAAAAAAATATTTTCTAACAATTCCTATAGGGCATCTCTAAAAACTACACCATATATTCCCCTCTATCAAGAGGGGCAAGGGGTGTGTTTTAAAAAATATGTAGTTTTTAGAGATGCCCTATAGATCATACTTATTCGCCTTGATCAGTTTCCCTGCAATACTCCTTCTTGATTTAATTGTATTGAAGGGCTCTTTTTTGGTAAAACGTTTTAATCCAAGGGATAATAGTTTCAATTCATCCCCTTCACACATAGCGTAGATAGCGCTTTTTGCGGCAAGATACAACCTGTCCATAGCATCATTTATATATGTCTTTGTTATCTCTATTTGAGTTTGACAAGTATCTTCACCCTGGAGGTCAATTAGCTTTTGTGTTCTGAGCAATGTAGATTCGCTTAGATAGGTATTGATCACCATATCAGCACAATTCATCAAAATTTCCTGTTCATTTGCTAATTTCTGCATATATTTTTGAGCAGCGAAACCGGCTATCATCAGCGAAGCTTTTTTCATATTCTCCACAGCTTTTTTCTCATCTCCAAATAAGGAGGTATCACCATCGCCAAATTCAGGGACACTCATCAGCTCATTTTGGATTGCTTTTGCCGGTCCGAGCAAGTCAATTTCTCCTTTCATAGCTCTTTTGAGCAGCATATCCATGATCAGCATCCGGTTGATCTCGTTTGTGCCTTCAAATATCCTGTTGATGCGAGCATCACGATAAGCTCGTTCCATAGGATATTCTGCTGAATAACCATATCCTCCATATATTTGGACTCCTTCGTCTACCACATAATCAATCATTTCAGAGCCAGCGACCTTCAGGATAGCGCATTCAACAGCATATTCTTTAGCAGCTCCCAGCAATGCCTCTTCATGGCTTTTTCCTTGCTCTATCGATGACTTTTCAGCGCTGTCAATACTATTACTTGCACGATATAGTGCAGATTCACAGGCATAAATGCGTATTGCCTGTTCGGCAAGCTTATGCTGGATCGCTCCGAAGTTGGCGATCGGCTGTCCGAACTGTTCACGTTCATTGGCATAAGAAACAGAAAAGCTGCATATTTTTTTGGCGCCACCTGTTGTTGCGGCTCCTAATTTGAACCTGCCAATATTCAATATATTAAAGGCGATAAGGTGGCCTTTGCCGATCTCTCCCAATAGATTTTCAGCCGGTACTTTACAGTTTTCAAAGAATACCTGCCGGGTGGAAGAACCCTTAATGCCCAATTTATGTTCTTCATCACCAAGTGTGATCCCGCCAAAATCTTTCTCAACAATAAATCCTGTAAATTTATCACCATCTACCTGCGCAAAAACGATAAATACATCAGCAAAACCTGAATTGGTGATCCATATCTTTTGTCCGTTTAAAATATAATGTTTTTTGTCTTTGGAAAGCACTGCCTTGGTTTTGGCTGCTAAGGCATCAGAACCTGAGCCAGGTTCAGTTAAAGCATAACAAGCTACCAATTCACCGGTAGCAAGCTTTGGCAAATATTTCTTCTTTTGCTCATCAGTACCAAAATACAAGATAGGCAGCGTGCCGATACCTGTATGAGCCATCATAGAAACAGTGAAGGAGTACCCTGACCCAATTACTTCGCACATCAGTGTAGAGGAATTAAAATCTTTTCCAAATCCTCCATACTTTTCAGGCAGAGAAAATCCAAGCAGCCCCAGCTCTCCGGCTTTATTCATCAGGCTTTCCATGAGCCCTTTTTCATGCTTGTCTATTCTGTCTAAGTGAGGGAAAACCTCTTTTTTAAGAAAATCCTCGCACATGTCAACGATCATGCGCTGTTCCTCATCAAACTGTTCAGGAATAAAAACTTCCTGTGGCTGCGTTTCCTTTACCAGGAATTCACCTCCTTTGATCGATCCGGCTGTTTTGATTGTTTGTGTTTCCATGATGATTAATTTATAAAAAAATACAAATGCAAAGTTATAAAAAAAAGACACGAATTGCACGAATTTCACTAATTATATTTTATTTTAATCACTTCTATCATTCCTGGTAGTTTTAATAGAGTACCAATCTATATTGCGTGATAAATACATTACTATTGCCAAAACAATGAACAAACCAATGCTTCCCATTAAGAGCGCATAATCCTGCAGTTGAATGGTTGTGTATATAAAGCCATATAAAATAAATAATATCAGCCCCATAAGTTTTGTTAATAGGTTACTTTTAAACATACTTTTAGCATAAGCAGTAATAAGTAATATGATGCTAATACTTGCAATCAAGTATGCGATCCAAAATCTGATATGTTCTGATAGTGAAATTAACAGCGTATAAAAGATACATAGCGCTAATCCTACTAAAATATACTGAATCGGGTGGATTTGTACCTGGTTTAAAACCTGGATAAAAAAGAAAACTAAAAATGTTAGCGTAATAAATAAAACTGCATATTTTGCAGCTCGCATACTTTTTTGATATTCATCAACCGGCATTAAAAGGTTAACTCCAAAAGCAGATTCATTTATCCCGGTTTTACTACCCCTGAATTTTTGCGGGTATGGCCTGTTAAGATGTAACACATTCCATTTAGCTTTAAAGCCCTCTTTAGTTATTTCTCTTTCATCAGGTAAAAAAGCGCCATTAAAACTTGGGTCAGCCCAGTTGGATGTCAATGTTACATTGGTTTCCTTTCCCAGGGGTATAAAGTTTAGACTTGAACTTCCATTAAAGTTAAGATTTGATGAAAACTCATAGATGTATCCCGCTGTATCCATTTGATCAATAGGGACTTTAGCGCTGATACCTGAACTTATTACGTCATTGGTCTCAACTCCTGGATTAAAAGAAATGCGGGCGTCATTCCAGACAAGCTCAACATTTTTCTGAATGCTTCTCAGATCCGATAATCCTAAAGATATAAAAGCATCTTTCCACAATATATCGGAGGTAATGTTCCATTCTTCAAAGTTTGGGGATGAAAATTTCCCATTGAGTTTTATTTCAGAGTTGTAAACAACTACTTCATATATACCTCTATAGCGAACTTCCGGTTTGACAAACCCTTCTATATCCAGTTCCCCGGGTAAAAAATGGGCATATTTTGTAGTTTTTATTAACTTATATTTATCATTATCATCTCGGTCATAAATTTTTTCATAAACATTGTAGGGTACTGTTAACACTAGTCCCGTTATGGTTTGCGCTTCACCCCATTTCGAGCTTACCTCTCTAATAGCATCATCTTGCCTGTATTCTCTTTCACGTATTAAATCCCTTACCATTGATACCGGGATCAGGAGAATAAGAATCAATATTCCTATTGTAATTAAACGTATAGTAATTGAATTTTTGATCCAATTGTTTGCTTTTTCAAAGAAAGATTGTTTTTGAGTTGTCATAATGTTAATTTTAAATCAATTTTCCTGTTCTCATTATTTCATAAGCAAAAGGATGGGTTTTGTTAAATTCTGAAGTTTCAAACGGATGTGGTTCAATACGTGTATCTACATTATTTATTTTCATTAATTGATACCTGGTTTCAAAAGTACAGCCATTCCATTTATTAGCAACAATTGCTAAATCTATATCACTACCTTCGTGAAAATCACCATTTACATAAGAACCAAATAGATAAACTTTTTCGAATGAAATGTTATTTTTCCGAAGTACATCCAGGTATTTTTTAGTAATTTCAATTACTTCTTTTAAATCATCTCTTTTAGCCATGATCTTAATTTTTTAATTTTATCAATATGTATTTTTGTGAATTCTGGTGTACATAATTCATGAAATTCTAATTTATAATCAGGATATCTTGTTTCTATATTAAAATTAGTTATAATCTTTACATCATCTTTTTGTTCATTTCTATATTTCTATTTGTAAATGAACCAGTATAGCTTTGTTAATTTCTTGCATTTTTGTTTGTGTTAGGTTACCAATTTTTTGCTTAATCCTCATCTTGTCAATGGTTCTTATTTGATTTGCTTTAACTTTCGATTTACCCTTTAAATTTCCCTCGTTTATTTGTAAAAGTACTTCATAAGGATAAATCTTTTTCGTCCTGGAAGTAATAGGCAAGATTGTTACTGTGTCGGAGTATCTGTTTGAAATGTTATTTGAGACAACTAATACAGGACGAATTTTAGAGATTTCACTTCCTAACGTTGGGTTTAAGTCGGCCCAATATATGTCTCCACGTTTAATATTCATTTCAAATTTTCAAAGTCTATTGCTTCAAAGTCTTTTGTGATTTCCAGATCTTCTTCACTTGTTGCTTTATATCCTTCAACCAATAGTTTATCAACATTTTTATTCTTTATTTTTCCCAATTTTTCTTTAACAGCATCTAATATGAATGATTTTTTATTTACTGGAGAAGTGTTCAGCAATTTTGCAATTTCTTTTGGTACCTGTAGTTGTATTGTTTCCATAGTTATAATTTTATTACAAATATATCTATTTTTTTTATGGTTTCCTGCATATTCATTTGAAGTTATTAATTCAACAACCTATATATCATAGTGAATCTATTCCATAAGCTACATAAATGTCGCGCAACAATTATCGCTACAATTATATTAATTCAAAAACTCATACACCGCAGCCACCCCTTGCCCGCCACCTACACAGGCAGTCACCATCCCATACTTCTGTTTTCTACGCCTCATCTCGTTGAAAAGCTGGATGGAAAGCTTAGCGCCTGTGCAGCCTAAAGGATGTCCGAGTGCAATAGCTCCGCCATTCACATTAACAATGGTAGGATCAACCTCCAGTTTCCTGATCACAGCCAATGATTGTGAGGCAAAAGCTTCATTAAGCTCTATTTGTTCAATATCCTTGAGTTTCAGGTTGGCAATCTTGAGCGCTTTGGGTACCGCTTCAACCGGGCCTATCCCCATGATCCTGGGATCCACGCCTGCAGCTACCATGCACACCATTCGGGCGATGGGCGCTACGTTCAATTCTTTCACCATTTTTTCACTCATCACTATTACAAAAGCTGCCCCATCTGAAGTTTGTGATGAATTACCGGCTGTAACGGTGCCATTTTGAGCAAATACCGGCTTTAGCCTGGCTAATGCTTCAAGCGAGGTATCTGACCTGGGGCCTTCGTCCGTATCCACCACAAATTCACGGGTTTTCTTTTTCCCATCACTACCCACGTAAGTCTCTTCTACTTTAATGGGGACGATGCCATCCTTGAAAAGCCCTTGTTTGATGGCATTTAATGCCTTTTGGTGTGAATTGTAGGAAAATTCGTCCTGATCCTCACGAGAAACTTTATATTCTTCCGCTACTGCTTCGGCTGTAAGTCCCATAGACGAGTACCAATCAGGATGGTTTTTTGCCAGGTTGTAATTGGGCGTTGTTTTCCATCCTACCGTTGGAACTAATGACATTGATTCAGCGCCACCTGCAATAATGCAGTCTGCAAGCCCGGCATGGATCTTAGAAGCCGCAATAGAGATGGTTTCTATGCCTGATCCGCAATAGCGGTTTACGGTCATACCGGGTACGTTCATGGGCAGTGACATCAGTGCGATCATTCTGCCAACCTGGAGCCCCTGTTCCGCTTCAGGCACGGCATTACCAACGATCAGATCATCAACCCTAGCAGGGTCTAATTTTGGAACGGATTTTACCAAATGCTTGACCACGTCTGCTGCCAGGTCATCGGGTCTTGTAAACCGGAAACCGCCCCTGGAAGCTTTTCCGACTGCGGTTCTGTAACCTGCTACTATGTATGCATTCATAAGTTAATTGATTATTGAAAATAAAGTTTATATAAAACCTAAAAATATAAATTAAAAAGAAAGAAAAGTTGACCCCGTTAGATATAATCAATAAAAGCAACAAACAAGTAACATATAATGCAACATTTATAAACATTTACCTGATAGTATAAAAATATCTAACGGGGTGAATGTAAATGTTATGATACTTCCTTAATTTAGTTGCCGTAAAAGTAAAAAATTAATAATAATAGGGTCACCCAGCACCCAGCACCCAGTAACCAGCACCCAGTAACCAGCATCCAGTAACTGATAATTTGATGCACGATGTTAATAATGCTTACAATTTAAGTTGTTTTTTTTAATTTAGATTTTTAGGTAAAAGGTTACGTCTCTGTTATTTAACGTATAAAGGAAAGACGGTTTTTCATAAAAACAATTAAAAGCCACAGCATAAGTGTTGTGTTACATTATGAACAAAGCATTTATAAATTTAATTTCATTTACAATCAAATTTTTAGTTTTGGTGGGAGTATTGGTGTATTTTATTATTTTTAATTGAATTAATAGTTTCTGGCCTGATCTTATTGGAAGTAATCGCTTCGTCCCAAACAACGGCAACCACAGTTCCGTTACGATTGAGCCAGGCTTTTTTAATGTTTTCGCTTTTCATCAATTCCAATAACAGAGGCTTAGAACGGCTTCCGCAACCGATATTGGGAGCTGCGCCACAAATAAGAGGTACCTGGTAAAAGCTGATGTTTTCATCATCTTCTTTACCCCAAATAGCCGAACCATTAATTTCTGCATGCAACTCAGAACAGAGCATGAAAATTGCTAACGAAGGAATAATAAGCTTTATCATGATTATTTTATGGGATAATAACTTTTATTTATTCGAAGAGTTGAGAATGAGATCCAGTACGTTCAAAAATTATTTCTTCTTTCAATCCATTCATTTGGATCAGTCCTTGACGCAACGGACACAGAATCCGTTCAGCTTACCATCGATACTGCGACTGACTCTCACCTCACTCACGCGCAGCATTCGACTCCACGCATTAGCTCCACATCTAACGGGGTGAACTTGCGTTCAACTCTTACATACTCATCTGATAAGTTTAATCTTACCTTTTCCCTATTCCGCTCAATACCTCACTCCTTAGAGTAAAACACCCCCTCAATTCTTCGGGGTAAACTCCGGGTGATTTGATCCCGATTTCCCGGGAATACTCCCTGTCGGTGGTTCAAATCTGTATGCTTTTCTTTGTTTGTAGTGGACTGCCGACTGCCGACTGCCGACTGTGGACTGCCGACTGCCGATTACGGTTGTGAGACCTCTGTTTATCTATAACAGCTCGTTTCTGATACTTACAAAGCAAGTGTTTACAGCCCACCATCCCAGTTAACTTCTAAATTCGAAAAACTATCTAATTTAGAATTTAATTTTAACATAAATAGTATTCAGCAGCTATTGTAAGTGCTTATTTCAAATCATTCACAAGATCCTGAATGCTTTTTGTCTTTTTTGTAAGCACAAATTTACATTTGGAGAACTTATTAATAGACCATCCTTTCCAAATAACATAGTTTCCGAATTGGTCTTTCGTATTATATTCAGCAATAGTTTGGTTGTCGAATTCCCAAACCATAACATTGTTTGTAGAACCAAAACTTACTTTAACATTTTTATATTTATGATATACTACTGTTTCAAGAAATTCAAGCTGAATCCCAAAAATGGTAAGAATATCTTTAAGAGTACTTGTGCCTGCGATACCTTCCAGCTTCATTTCAAGAGTAAACCTGTCAACAACACCGGTCGCAATAAAAAACTCAGCACCATTAAAATTAAGACCAAAATAGTTAAAGATCTGATCAATTGTAGAAGTGATTAATGACAATTTACCGAGAAAAGTTTGGTTATAAACTATATATAAAATCATAGGGCCTGCAGTAGATATAACCGTACCATCACTGCTTAAATGAAAAAAAGGTGGTATTTTTTTTAGTACTTTTAATGTATCAAGAATGTCAGTGCCTGAGCTATCATAGGCTTCTGTCACTTCCCACACACCTTCCATTAAGGTTTTCGTTGGAGTTTGATTACTTACTGTAATATAGCTATTCTTTATCATTAAATCAGAACCATAAGCATTACTTGCTGTCAAAGAAACAGTATATGCACCAGCAGTTGTGTAAGTATGTGAAGGATTTTGTAATGATGAAGTTCCAACGTCACCAAAATCCCAAGACCAGCTTGTGGGTGTATTAGTTGATAGGTCAGTAAAATTAACAGTGTCTCCCGCTATTATGATTGTTGTATCTGCCGTAAAATCTGCAACAGGCGTTGTGTCTGGTGTTGGTTCTTCAGGTTTATCTTTTTTACAAGCATAAAATAAAATAACAAATGCTGTAAATAAGGCAAATAATAAACTAATTGATTTAGTGATCTTTATTTTCATTTTTAATCTATTAATCCGGCTTTAACTGGGTTAGGCGTGCCACCGCTCAGAGCGGTGGCACGCCTCTGCCTAAAAGTTAGATATTTTTTTTGTTTCTCTGAGTTTTTCTGAATCAATCCGGAGAAAATACAATCCTTTATGATAATTATTCAAATCCAGCTCAATAGTATTTTTACCCGGATTTAGTGAAATAACTTCATAGCTCAAAACCTGCCCGGCAGCATTAAACATTGTTAAAGTTGCCGATGCGCCCCACCCGGATAATTCAAGATATACTTTTGAAGAAGCGGGGTTCGGGTAGATCTTGGTTTCAGTATAGTTGCCCTCTTCATTATTTATACCCGTGAACATGCTAAATGGATCGGGAACTACTATCACGGAATACCCTAAGAAAGTTTTCTGAACCGAGTCAAGCTGCACAAGCATACAGAAGATATCAACGCAGCCACCAATACTATCGTTAACAGTTAGGCAGATATTGTATGTTCCGTAACTGTTGTAAGTATGTGTAGGCGGAAACTGTTGGTTTGAGGTGTTTCCATCACCAAAATCCCAAAGATAAGTTAAATTATTTCCCACAGAATTTTCAATGAGATAAACGGTGTTGGCTTGTGATGAATCAATATAAGGGAAGAAATAAGCATCGCATACTCCTGGAAAAAATTGATAAGAAGCGGATGCAGAGCACCCCGTGTTATCAGTAATTGTTACAGTATACACACCGGGACCAGTTGGAGTAATTGATTGTGTTGTTTCTCCCGAACTCCATAAATAAGTAAATGGGGCTGTTCCCAGTGTAGGAATAGCATAAAGCGCAACTCCTGCAGAGTCATAAATGAAAACACTGCAATTAGCAGGCACCGAAGTTGAATCTATGAAAACACATCCCGAAGAAGTGCAACCTACGGCATCCGTTACCGTTACGCAATACAAACCATATAATAAACCTGTAATCGTTGCAACAGGTGGCAAAAAGAGAGAATCCTTTGTCCATGCGTACGCATAAGGAACTGTACCTCCTGCAACTGTCACTGTTGCCGAACCATCAGCACATGTACCGCATGAAGCATTAGTAGAAGTAATTGTAGATGTTAACGTACAAGGTACTGAAGTTGAATCTGATATAACGACACATCCCGAAGAAGTGCAACCTAAGCTATCGGCCACCGTTACACAATAAAAACCAGGTAATAAACCGGTAATCGTTGGCGTTGTACCCAAAAAGAGTGAATCCTTTATCCATAGGTACGAATAAGGAGGTGTGCCTCCTGAATCTGCCACTGTTGCTGAACCATCGGCACATGTAGGGCATGAAGCATCAATGGAGCTTAAATACACAAAAAAACCTCCGGGTTCATTAACGACAGCACTTGAAGTTGATGTGCAGCCACTGGAATCTGTTACGGCTACTGTATATGTTCCCGCAGATAAACCTGTGATGCTTTGAGTTGTAGCTCCTGTGTTCCATAAATAAATATATGGCAAGACACCACCTGCCGGATTAGCCGTTGCGGTGCCATCACTCCCTCCACAGGTCGTTACATCTGTAGCTGTCGTTGATACGATCAGTGTACATCCTGTAGATGTCACTATGACACAGTTGTTTGTTGTACATCCATTGACATCGGTTATTGTAATACAGTAGGTTCCGGAACATAAATTCATAGCTGTTGCGGTTGTTTGTGCCAAAGAATCATTCCATAAATAAAAAACAGGTGGAGACCCCCCTGTCGTAACACCACTTGCAGAACCGTCACAACACCCGATACAGCTTTCATCAACAGAACTTACAGATGTAACCAAAGCAGGAGGTTCAACAATTGTAACTGAAACTGTTGCTGAATTCGGAATAGTGTCGGAGTCAGATACTGTGATAGTGTAAGTCCCCGCACACAAGCCGGTAGCTGTGGCAGTGGTCTGTGAGAGGGAGTCATTCCAGAGGTAAGCATATGGAGGCACTCCGCCAACTGCTGTGGCAGTAGCAGCGCCATCACACATTCCATTGCAAATAACATTAGTAGAAGAAACAATAGTAACTGTAAGTTGTGCTTTTAATTCAGCCGGAATTAAAAAACAACTGAGACAAAGTAACATTGCTATTTTAAGCATTGTTCTTTTTTTAAGTAATTTAGTAGTTTTCATGATTTAAGGTTTTTAGTTAATATTGGTACATTCAATTTAGATATGCAAGCAAAGGTAATAAAATAACAAATAAAACAAACAAGAAATGAAAAATTTAGAATTATGAATGTAGAATGTAGAATTTATACACCCAGGCAAATTCTACGTTCTACATTCATAATTCTACATTCTACATTTTTTCACCAGACTCTACTTAACGGTTAATAACGGGTAATAACGGTTACAAATGATTCTGCAAGCTCCTTAAGAAAGATTAAAATTTTATCAAAACACCAAAGCACTAAATCCCACAAAACCCTGAAAATCAATTAGTTAATTTTTAGTGGGATTTTGTGTTTTTGTGCTTTTGTGGCAAAAAAGACTTTTTAGAGTGGACTCAGATTTTTTTAAGTTAAAACTTATTATACAAAACTGATAATTTCGCATGAATGAATGGATGCAAGCAGTCATGCAGTCATGCATCAATGCATCTATGCAATCAATTCCTCAACGGCTTCCCCGTCCTGAGCATATGTTGTATCCTTTCAAGCGTTTTCTTCTCACCGCAAAGCGATAAGAATGCTTCAATTTCCAGGTCCAGTAAATACTGTTCAGAAACATAAGTAGGGGCCGACAGGTCTCCGCCACACATTACGTAAGCCAGCTTTTCAGATATTTTTTTATCATGTTCTGAAATATATTTTGCCCTCTGCATGCCATCGGCACCGGTTAAGAACATAGCCAAACCGGCTCGTCCCTGAACTTTTATATCAGTCCTTTGCGCGGGCTGAGAATAGCCGGCTTCTGCCAGTTCTATGGCTGCGGCTTTGGCGTCATGTATTTGCCGGTCCCTGTTTATGCTGATATTATCAGTTTTTCTTAATATGTTCAGATCAATCGCTTCATGGGCAGAAGTGGCCACTTTTGCCATGCCAATCGTCAGATAGGCATTTCTCAAAGTATTGAGTTCTATATCGCCTTCTTCATAGCTGTCTGACGCCCTCAGGGTTAATTCCTTCGTTCCACCGCCAGCAGGTATCAGGCCAACGCCAAATTCAACAAGGCCTATGTAAGTTTCAGCGGCTGCCTGCACTCTATCGGCATGAAGGACCAGTTCACAGCCTCCTCCCAGAGTTAAAGCATGTGGAGCGATAACAACGGGAATGGATGAATACCTTGCACTCATCATCGTCTTTTGGAAATGGGTTGCCATAAATCGTATCTCATCAAATTCCTGGTCTATGGCATACATCAACAGCAAGGCAATATTTGCTCCTACAGAGAAGTTAGCTTCGTGGTTGGCTATTACCAGTCCCCTGAAATCTTTTTCTGCAATTTCAATGGATTTATTAATGCCTTCAATTAATTCGCTTCCCAGGGCATTCATCTTTGTATGGAATTCAAGGTTCACTATTCCATCTCCAATGTCGTAAAGCGTAGCGCCTGAATTCTCCCAAACTACGCTGTCTGAAGGCATATTTTTTAAATTGATAAACCCTTCAGTTCCGGGGATCCCTTTATAATCTTTACTTTTGATATCATAATATTTTCGCACTCCGTTGTCAACTTTATAAAAGGATGCTGTACCATTACCTGGCATATCTTTAACCCATTGAGCAGGTTTTCTGCCTTCCTGTTCCATCTGTTCAGCAGTTTTTTTAACATTCAAAGCATCCCAGATCTCAAAAGGCCCGAGTTCCCAGCCAAATCCGGCTTTCATAGCATCATCTATTTTATATATCTCATCGGCTACTTCGGGTATTCTGTTGGTAACGTATTCGAAAAGGCGGTAAAATGAGGTTTTGTAAAATTCACCTGCTTTATCTTTGCCTGCTACCAGAACCTTCATCCTTTCCAGAAGATCCTCAATTGGTTTGGTAGATTCCAGGGTGGCAAACTTTACTTTTTGTTTGGATTTGTATTGAAGTGTTTTGAAATCAAGCGAAAGGATCTCACTTTTTCCGTCTTTACCTTTGACCTTCTTATAAAATCCCTGCCCGGTTTTAGACCCCAGCCATTTGTTATCAACCATTTTTGAGAGATATCCAGGCAGCTTGAATGAATCCCTTGCTTCGTCATCCGGACAGTTATCATATACTCCCTTTGCTACGTGCACCAACGTGTCTAATCCTACAAGATCACTGGTTCTGAACGTAGCGGATTTAGGCCTTCCCAGAACCGGGCCTGTTAATTTATCTACTTCATCAACCGTCAATTCCATCTTTTCAACAAGGTGGAATAAGGCCATGATGCCATAAACCCCGATCCTGTTGGCAATAAAAGCCGGGGTGTCTTTGCAAAGCACTGTGGTTTTTCCAAGAAACAGGTCTCCATAGTGCATCAGAAAATCAATGACAGACTGATCAGTTTTGGGAGTGGGGATGATCTCTAAAAGCTTCAGGTACCTTGGCGGGTTAAAGAAATGGGTACCGCAGAAGTGTTTTTGGAAATCTTCGCTTCTGCCTTCCAGCATCGTGTGGATCGGGATGCCTGATGTGTTGGTTGTAATCAGTGTGCCAGGCGTTCTGTGTTTTTCTACATTTTCAAAGACTTGTTTTTTGATGTCAAGCCGTTCAATAACCACTTCTATTGTCCAGTCACAACCGGCAATGTCTTTCATGTTATCTTCAAAATTGCCTGTGGTAATACGGTTTGAAAATGATTTTTTGTACAGAGGTGCAGGGTTGGATTTTATAGCTTCCTTCAACGAATCGTTAACGATCCTGTTTCTTACAGCTTTATCTTCGAGCTTAATACCTGACTTCTTTTCTTTTTCCGTAAGCTCTTTAGGGGTAATGTCAAGCAACAACACCTGTACCCCAATGTTGGCAAAGTGGCACGCAATGCGCGAGCCCATGATACCGGAGCCGAGAATGGCTACATTTTTGATTTTTCTGTTCATAATGATAGTTGGTTTAAGTTATTTTTGACACGAATTTCACTAATTTGGTTTAGAATGGTTCATCTGCTTCTGAATCAGATTGTTCATTAATACATTTAATTTCATCTTGTAGAATATTCCATATATTGATACGTCACCTTCTTCAACAACATATTCCAGCAATGGATCACCATGTTTTTTTGCCTTTTTAACGACTTGCTTTAAGTTAGTTCCATGTGCCACAATTTTCTCACCTACAACTGCAACCCACTCTCCCTCATATTTATAGATTTCTTCCGGATGTTCACTCATCCACAAAGAATCTTTTGAATCATCAGTCTTTATTTGCTTTTTATTTTTCATGACAAATATTGATAATTTAAGAAAATATACTTGTTCTAACAAAAATTGTTATGTGTAAAAGAATATTAAGGGAATAGATATTACTCCATCTTCTACTTTTTGTGTATTTAATTCAATCTGCTTGCAAAAAGTTCCAATAATTTAGGTTAATTATTTGGTGAAATTTACAGTAATTCATTTTCCATAAATATTCTTCGTTGTGTTTTGTAATAAAGCGCTTGATTATGCAAATGTAATCAAAATTCTAGATTAACTCAAATACGATGATTTGAATTAAAGCCGTTTTCAACGGGAAATATGTATTGATAAAAAACACTTATTATTTATTGCCGTTAATCTCCT
Source organism: Cytophagales bacterium (assembly GCA_019456305.1). Taxonomy (NCBI): domain Bacteria; kingdom Pseudomonadati; phylum Bacteroidota; class Cytophagia; order Cytophagales; species Cytophagales bacterium. The sequence goes on from VRUD01000047.1 coordinate 17,308, forward strand.
ACGAATTACGAATTTCCCGAATTACGAATAAACGAATAAAAATATTCGTAATTTGTAGGAAAGGCGCTATACTGAATAATATAAAACGATTAATTTCTTATCTAATTATCATTAAAAAGTATATTATTTGTAATTTTGTAAGTTAAAATAATCATCTAAAAAAGTATAGCGAATCGAATATGGTGCATAATATTGTGGGTTGTGCCCCGCCAACTGGCGGGGCTATGCACTATGCGCCATACACCTTATGTTAATCTCATTCAGCTGGCTAAAACAATATATTGAAATTGAAGAATCAGCAGATACCATTGCTGAGATGCTTACTAATTCAGGGCTGGAAGTAGAGTCTGTAGCCCCCCTAAATCCCCCCAAAGGGGGGACTTTGCCACCCCCTTTGCCTCCTGGCTTGCTAATCGGCAAAGTACTTACCTGTAAAAAACATCCCAATGCGGACAGGCTTAAGCTTACTACCGTTGATATTGGAAAAAAGACCCCTTCCCAAATAATCTGCGGTGCACCAAATGTCGCAGCCGGGCAGAAAGTGGTCGTAGCTACTCCGGGAACAAAGCTCTATCCTAAAAACGGAGAACCTTTTAAAATAAAAGAAGCCAAAATACGGGGCGAATATTCTGAGGGTATGATATGTGCCGAAGATGAGATAGGCATGGGAGATACGCATGATGGTATCATGGTACTAAAAACCGGCCTTGATCCCGGCACCCCGGCTTCTGAATATTTTACAGACCCAACTCCAAGCCTCCCTGAATCGGAGAAACGGGGAAGGCAATTCACCGATTCACCCATTCACCCTTTCACCGATTCGGTAAAGGTAGGGGGTGAGGTTATTTTCGAGATCGGGTTAACTCCTAACAGGGCGGACGCAACATCTCATTTTGGCGTTGCGAGAGAGCTGAAAGCGTTGCTCAAAAGAAAAGCAGCTTTACCTCCGGTTGGTAATTTTCGTAGTGATAATCATAACAACTGCATAGATGTTATCGTTGAAGATCACCGGGCATGCCCGCGTTATGCAGGGGTTACCATTAGCGGTATCACTGTAAAAGAATCTCCGGAATGGCTGCAAAACAGGTTGAATTCAGTAGGGTTGAAGCCTATTAATAATATAGTTGACGTTACAAATTTTGTTCTCCAGGAATGCGGCCAGCCGCTTCATGCTTTTGATGCAGATGAGATCATTGATAAGAAGGTAATCGTGAAAACATTGCCTAAAGGCAGCCGCTTCAAAACACTTGACGGAGTTGAAAGAAAACTCTATAAAGCAGACCTGATGATCTGCAACGCAAAAGAGCCAATGTGTATTGCCGGGGTTTTTGGGGGAGAAAAGTCAGGTGTAAAACAAGCTACCAAAGATGTTTTCTTAGAGAGCGCTTATTTCTCACCGGAAACCATAAGGAAAACTGCTCAATATCATGGACTTCAAACGGACGCTTCATTCAGGTTTGAGCGGGGTACTGATCCCAACATGGTCATTTACGCACTGAAAAGAGCTTCAGTACTTATTAAAGAATTGGCAGGAGGCGCCATATCTTCAGGTATCGTGGATATTTACCCTGTGCCATTAAAAAACTTTGAAGTAAAGATCAGCTACAAAAACGTTGAACGGCTGATTGGCAAGAAAATAGTGGAAAAAGAAATTAAAAAGATACTGGAATATTTAGACATTAAAGTCATTTCTGAAGATGTATCCGGTACTAAATTGTCTGTGCCCCCTTATAGAGTAGATGTACAACGTGAAGCGGATATTATTGAAGAGATCCTTCGTATTTATGGTTATGATAATGTTGATATAAATGCTAATCTTCGGGCTGATTACCTCGCTGATTTCCCCAAAACGGATAAAGAGAAGATACAAAATAGCATTTCAGATATATTATCAGCTAATGGCTTTAGTGAGATAATTACCAATTCGCTCACTAATTCTGTTTACACACAAAAAATGAGATCGCGCTCACTTTCTTCAAAAGATAAGCCCGGAGGGGTGGGGGAAGATGTTTTCAAATTTCAAGATGTAAAGATCATAAATAAATTGAGTGACGAACTGGGTGTTTTGAGGCAAACAATGCTTTTTTCCGGCCTTGAGGTAATAGCCCATAATGTAAACAGAAGACAAAAAGACCTGAAATTCTATGAATTTGGAAAGACTTATTACATAAATAATAAAGGCCATGCTGCAGCCAGTTCTGGTTTTACGCAAGCTGCTCTTCAGGGATATAGGGAAGAAAATCACCTTGCCATGTTCATGACAGGCAGTAAATATTCAGAGACATGGCAGCAACCCGGTAAAAATTTAGATTTTCATGATATTGCGAGTTATGTTTACAAAATCCTGCTAAGCTTAAATATCAACAATTATGAGATTAAAAATGTTAACAATGATGCTATATTTGACAATGGCCTTATATGTATGGTCAATAATAAGGCAATTGTGAAATTCGGAATAGTGAGGCATAATTTAGCGTCCCAGATACCCGGGATCCAATTAAGAGAACATATCTATTATGCCGATTTTGATTGGGATGTTATTATGAATATGCCCGGCCGGAAGATCCAGGTAGTCAGCGTACCTAAGTATCCTGAAGTAAGGCGCGATCTTTCAATGATCCTGGATAATAGTGTTAAGTTTGATGATATAAAACGACTGGCTTTAAAGGCAGAAAAAAAACTTTTGAGAGAAGTTAATGTATTTGATATCTACGAAGGTAAAAGCATAGATAAAAGTAAGAAATCTTATGCAATTAGTTTTATTTTGCAGGATTATAACCAAACCCTTACTGATAAAGTTATAGACAAAACCATGCAAAGGTTGATGGATGTTTTTGAAAGGGAGTTAAATGCTGTAATCAGGAAATAAGAAATAATTTAGTTATTAGTTTGTTAGTTTTTAGTTATGGTTATTTAGTTATTGGTTTTAGTTTATTAGTTCTTTGGTTTGGTTCTCTGTCTAAAGGAGATGGCAACTAAATAACTATAAAACCAGAACCAAAAACTAATAAACTATAACCAACCAACCACTCAACCAATAACCAAATTAACATATGCCTCAAAATAATATTTTACAAAAATTAGAGTTATTAGAAGGTAGGCTTAAAAAACTTATTGTTGAGTATAAACGCACTAAACAAGATCTCAATGAAGCATTCATAGAAAATAGTAACCTGAAATCTACCTTGCAAAAACAAAATCAAAAGCTAAAAGATTTTCAGGATAATAAAAAAATTCATAGTATTGTATCGTCTATAAAAGTAGATGACAAAAATTCAACGGAGTTAAAGCTCAGCATTAATGAATACATAAAAGAGATTGACAGGTGTATTGTAAGCCTTACAGAAGAGAAGTTTGACACGATAGAGTAGGGGGATCGAGAATGTGTTATACTAGAAACGGGATAAAAAAGTACATTTTTTAGTTCATGGTTTTTGGTTTTTAGTTGTAGTTTAATTAGTTGATGGTTTTAGTTTTTGGTTCCTTAGTTGTGGCAACAGGATTAGAAAATCTATAACTAATAACCAATAACTAAATTTTCAAGCATCAGAATGTACAAATTTACCCCGTTTGTAGTATAATGTGTTCAGTTGTTCGTGTTTTCAAGAGAGCTAACATTAACACGTGAACACGATTTAGTTGGATTGTTATGGATGAACTTTCAAATAAGATTCAAATTAAAATTAAAATCGCAGGGAGGGAATATCCGATGACAATCAGTGCCGATGAAGAAGAAAGAATAAGATATGCAGGCCGGTTAGTCAATGAAAGATTTAAAGCTTTTAGAGATGTACATGGATTAGGTGACAAATTAGAGGCCAAAGTGGATTTGTTAGTAATGGTTGCTTGTGATTGCATGATTGAAAAATTAAATTCTGATAGAGACAACGAAATTATATCTGAAAATCTGTCTAAGAAGATATCCGATTTAGATGAAACTATCTCTAATACCATATCGGATTGATTTTTGGGTGGGAGAGGGAGGCCCCGGTATAGTCAGAATTTCTCCCTCATGTACATTCCTTGTAACGCGTTAATCAAATCTTCAATTTCTTCTTCGCAGGTCAACATTTTCAAATTTCTTTTATTTTGAGCAGAACCTCGGGTATTCCGGGTACAATGCTTTGTTTTTTGCTCTAAGCAGTGCGCCATGAGCTTTTAACTAATCTTTAAACTATTACAAAAATGAATTTATTTATTTATATATTAATTACAGGAATAGCTGCCTTGGGGACCGGTATTTTCATTGGCAGATTCCTTATGCAAAAGGTCTTAACAAAACAAGAAAGATCAGCAAAGGAGAAAGCCGAATTAATTATCAGGGAAGCTGAAGTCAATGCTGAGAGCCTGAAAAAGAACAAGATCCTGGAAGCAAAAGAAAGTTATCTTCAGATTAAAACTGAGTTTGAGGATGAAGCAACAAAAAAGAAAAATCAAATCATCAAAAATGAGCAGATAATCAGGCAGCGTGAAGAGAGCCTGTCCAAAAAAAGTGAGGAGATAAATCGTAAAGAAGCCGAAGCTGACAGCATGAGGGAAAACCTGAAAGCTCAATTGGAAATAGCTGCTAAACAAAATGAAGAATCAGAAAAGATAAGGCTGTCACAGGTTTCTGCACTCGAAAAAATTGCAAAACTTACAGCAGAGAAAGCTAAAGGACAATTGATTGAAGCGCTTAAAGAAGAAGCTCAATCCCAGGCATCTTACCAGATGAAACAGATTATTGATGAAGCAAAACTTAAAGCTACTAAGGAGGCTAAAAAGATAGTGATAGAAACTATTCAAAGAACCGCTGGTGAACATACCATAGAGAATTGTGTGTCGGTTTTTCACCTGGAAACTGATGAGCTAAAAGGTAAGATCATTGGACGTGAAGGAAGAAATATCAGGACGCTGGAAATAGCAACAGGTGTAGAACTGATCGTGGATGATACACCGGAAGCTATAGTAATATCCTGTTTTGACCCGGTAAGAAGAGAAATAGCCAAATTAGCTCTACAGAAGCTTGTTCAGGATGGCAGAATACATCCTGCAAGAATTGAGGAAGTAGTAGAGCAGATCAAAAAAAATATGAGTGACGAAATCGTAGAAATTGGAGAGCGTACGGTCATTGATCTGGGGATCCATGGATTACATTCCGAACTTATCAAATATGTTGGCCGGATGAGATTTCGTTCCTCTTACGGCCAAAACCTGCTACAACATTCCTGTGAAACAGTCCGGTTATGTGCCACCATGTCAGCAGAGCTCGGTTTAGATGTAAAATTAGCGAAACGGGCAGGTTTATTGCACGATATTGGAAAAGTATATCCAGAAAAGTCTGACATAACACATGCTTTATTGGGAATGGAGATAGCGGAAAAATATAATGAGCACCCTGAAGTGTGTAATGCTATAGGAGCGCACCACGATGAAATAGAAATGACCTGTCTTCTATCTCCGGTAGTACAGGCGTGTGATGCTATATCAGGCTCCAGGCCAGGCGCCAGGCGCGAAATTGCTGAATCCTATATGCAGAGGCTTAGAGACCTGGAGGCGCTTGCCACTGCATTTGAAGGAGTTACAAAGTGCTATGCAATTCAAGCCGGACGTGAGTGCAGGGTCATGGTGGATGCAGAAAATGTAACCGATGAAAAGGCGGAAATTATTTCCTTTGACATTGCTCAGAAGATAGAAAAGGAAATGAAGTATCCTGGACAAGTAAAAATAACTGTGATCAGGGAAAAGAGGGCGATAAATTTTGCGAAGTAAAATTAATTTGAAAACTAATTAATAAGAATTAACTTTTTAACAGAGAGAAGTTTGCCACCAATAAATATATTACAGAAATAAGTACCTTCAGACAGGTCTTTTAAATTTAATGTGTATGTACCTGTATGTACAGAAGGAAGCCTAATAGCTTTAACTTTTTGGCCAAAAATATTATAGAGTGATAATTCAATAACTTTTGAATTATCATTTAAAGAATAATTTATCGTAACAGAACTTTTGGTTGGATTGGGATAAATCCTTATGTTATATTTCTGTATAATATCATCATTGATACCCGTAATCGGGCACGAAAAAACAGTTGTAGTATCAAAAAATGCTTTTACAGAATCCATTGCATCGCCTAAAAGAGAGAAATCAGGACAAGGATAGATATTTGCGGGGCGAATCCATACTACTGCAACTGTTACATCCTTAACCGCACCGGGAGCAAAAATAAAAGGGCCCGATGACATTACAAACCTTGTGTCTCCCGGAGTATTAGCTGCAGTACATTCAGACCAGGCACTGGTGTCTGTTGGATTACCCCAATACATATAATCAGTATGGGGAAAGCTCTGGTTTGTGCCATCCATACCATCATTAGTTACGTCAGCGCCATTTTTCCAGATATTTCTCATATAATTGTAATAATGTATTCCTTTATCAGGATTTCCATTTACAATATTAGCATTATTATTATAGTATATAAAATTAGACATGCCTATATCAATACCATTAGTGTCTTTAATTCCTTCCAGAAAAGATACTCCCAAAAGAGGTGGGTCAGCGCCATAACCACCTAATGTGTCCTCATCAAAATCATCACCGTTATAGACAATACCCATATTTCTGCTTGTATCACAACCAACATAATCATCTTCAAAGTATCCTAAATCAACATCAATCCATTGTGCCAGGTATGCAGAGTCTAAAATGTTATTTGATTTATTGATCAGCTTATAATGATAAAAAGTAGTATTATTTAAAACATCACCGGTAGTAAGTGCATAGGCTTCGTTTTGTATTTCCAAACCAATAGCTGCGTTCTCTGGTTCCATACCTACCTTTTGTCCTCCGGCATCATTTATCACCCACCATACAGATTGGTCACCCTTTACATTAGGATAATCACCAGTCATCGGATCGTAAACCCCATCAATAGTTACATCTACAAAAGGAGCAAGATTCTGATTCATATTTCTGCCATCATTGATATGTGGATTTCCTTTTGCAGGCCAATATAAAATTGTAGAATCTACATCGGCAGGTGTGGTTATTTGCCCTTGCTGATACTTGGTGGTAAAATCACATATTGTGACTCTGTTGACTTTATAATGATCATCCCATAATAAACATGCTGTATCAGATATAGTTGCCGAATTAGTTAAAGGCCCTGGCCAATAACTTTGCTGATTTGTCTGTCTGTATCTTTGGGCAGCAACCATTAACTGCCCCCCTTGATCTAAACCTCCGAACCATATAGCTCCGGCAAATATTGCATGTTTGCCTGAACCTTTCGGCACTTCATATATTGCCTGGTTAGAATCCCACCACATATCACCACCATTTAACAATCCTGCACGAACGTTATTAATATCTAATGTTGCTTTTGAAGATGCTGTTGCACAAAGGGCTTTTATCTTTTTAGTATTTTGATGATTTGTAACCGTATCTTTATTAATATTTTCTTTTGCACAAACTATTGAGCAGAAAAAAATTGATACAGATAATGCAGCCGTTAAATAAATTGTAGTTTTCATGGTTGTGTAATTATTTAAGTTTATATTAGATCGTTACTGGCAAATTACCATTTTTTTGGTAACTACTCTTTCGTTATCAGCAAAAAGAGTAATAAAAAATATACCCGGTTTTAACTCATTAGCATTTATTTTAATATGATTGCTGCCTTTTTGTAAAGAATAAGCTTTGATGATTTTACCAGGTACATCATAAATTAATATTTCACCACTTTTTGTGGATTCTGATAAATAAGCAGATATGGTAGTGAATTCATTTAAAGGATTAGGGAAAATATTAAGCATATATTTATCTACACTGCTCAAGGACCCAATTCCTGTAGCGTTTACTACTGTTACAGTAGATGCAAAAGTATCTGTGCAGGTGCCTTTATGAGCAATTAAGATAACAGTAAAAGTGCCTGCACTATCATAAAAATGAAATGGATTAGGTACATTACCCGGAGTGGTGCCATCCCCGAAATCCCACTCCCATAAGGTTACAGTAGCATCATAATTAATAAATTTTACATAAAGTGTATCCTTGATATCTACTGTATCATGCGATTGAGTATATGTGGCATCGGGTTCAGGATATATTTCATGGCAGTTTGTGTCTGGTGTATGATATCCCATGCTGTCTAATTTTAGCAGCCAGCCATCCTGACTGGGATTACCTGTAATATTCCATCCACCGGTTTGGCCTGCTAAAATAAAACCACCGTCAGTTGTCAATTCAACATCATAAAAAATTTCTAAATATTGACTTCTATTATACAATCTAGACCATAACGAATCACCGGCAGAAGTAGTTTTTACTACCCAGCCTGCATTATCATTATCACCGGATACAGTAAAATCACTGCCACCTACTGCTATCAAATCTCCATTTTTAAGCTCTTTTACAGCCCAAAAATGTTCCGTATAACTTATTGGTTTTGGAACGCCATATATTTTATCCCACAAAATATTTCCTGATGAATCTATCTTTGTAAGTGAACCAACCCAATCAACCGAAGATATTTCTTTTTGGCCGCAAATAATGTAATTCCCATCCTGTGTTGAAATTATTTCACTACCAGCCTCGTTATATACAACTACACCATAAGTTTTTTGCCAAAGCAAATCACCAACGCTATCCGTTCTTATCAGGTAAATATCCATATCCGTTCCGCCCCAGCTTCTTGTCCAACCTAAAAGGTAGTACCCGCCATCGGGTGCAATAATAATAGAACCTATACCTTCATAATTGGGGCCGCCATACATTTTTGACCATTCAACATTTCCTATGCTATCTGTTTTCATCAATCGTATATTTGCATCACTGTTTAAGCTATCTACAATCGAAGATACTAAAAGAAAACATCCATCTTCTGTAATTTTCCCTGCAGTACAAACATCTTTGGTATCAGTTGTCACGTATTCCTTTGTCCAAATTGTGTCTCCAACTGAATTTAGCTTATAAAGTATCGTATTCCCGAACATTCCCCAACCAACACTCAGATCATATTTAGTACCGCAAAAAGCATAGTTACTATCATTGGTTTTCAATAATTTTACTCCTGTATAATTAAATCCTGGCTGTCCGAAAAATTTTGACCACAAAGAATCACCAAACTTATCAATTTTAAAAAATATTATTTGTGCGTCTCCATTGATAGGATCCCAGGATGTTCGGAGAGCCAAATAAGATGTATCTTTTTCAAGCAAAACATTTGTAACCCCATAGTTTGCCTGCCCATCGTAGTTAAATGTCTTGTCAAAATAAATAGTTTGGCCAATAGTTTTAACCGCAATTATTATTAATAATATATCTACTATTATGATTATTTTTTTCATTGTTGAATATATTATAATGGAAACTACCAGAGTAATTTTATTCTGATAATCTTCTATATTAAAACAAAAACTATTTAAGCAGGATCAATTTCTTAACGGAAAGTGGATTGTCATCAACCAATATCTTACAAAAGTAGGCGCCTTTTGGCAGTTCTTTAATATTCAATGTGTATGTGTTGGCGCCTAAAACATGAGGTAGTTTTATAGCTTCAACACTTTTGCCAAGTATATTATACAATACTAATTCAATTTCGGATGAATTATCATTGAGATAATATTGAATGGTAACAGAATGTTTTGCAGGGTTAGGATAAATATTTATAATATCAGCTTCAAATATTTCCTCCTCTGGTTGATCAACAGTCAGAGCGCTCATTCTTGAATTGTTTTGAATGATAAATTCTTCAATGATTATTGGAATAGTATCACCAAACACCAGATTAAGCGCTGCCTGTGCATTTGCAGAGACCCTGGTGGGTGATGCGCCAACATCTCTTATGAGGTTTTCCTGGGCTGAGTCCATTTCAAATACGGTTTTACCCGAATCACCCAGGTCACAAAATATGGTGTGCAGTTGAACAAATCTAATATCTTCCTGCATAACCTGGGGTATCATTGCCAGCATATTCCTTGCCTTGGTATGCTCTTTACGGGCAATGTATCTCCCCACCAATCTTTTGCGCGCTTCTTTTTCCTGCAATAGCTCTAAAAATATCTCTGCCTGCTGTTCCTTCCCATCATCAAGCAAGTTTACCATAAGCTCATTTATAGCAAGCTGCTTTTCAACAGGATCTGTGGTTGTATGAATGATTGCCATAAGTTGGGGATCTGATATGGGGCCTGCACCTGTATCACAGGAAATAAGATCGGGAGAGGTCGCAAAACAAGGAAAAACAGTGACAATACTGCTTACACAGGTAGGCACTGTTTCAGGTGGAAAACCATGCCCATAATAAGTAAATGGTATGGTAGAGAAGATGTGATTTGCAATATCGGGGAGAGTGCAAAGGCTGTTGGGTGGATCATTAAATAGGTTTCCAGCTCTTTTTTTTATGGATGAACAACTTACCCCCTGTGTTTTCAAAGTAAACCCCGGAGATTGCGGATTGATGCCCCATGCTGCTAAGTTGTTTGTATAGCTGTTGCAGCTTATTTCGAGCAAAGGATTGTCTAATTGGGTTTGTGTGCCTACCGCCAGATCATCAAAAGTGTTAAATTTTATACTACCACCGCCACCGTTTGAATTATCTACAATAACCCCTCTTTGAAAATCTAAAGAAATACCTGTAAATTGGTTATCTTTAATCACAAAACCAGAGGAATTGATCATCAATATACCAAATGTAAGGAAGTTCGTTACCGTGGGTACATTAAATGTGTTATCAGCTATGTGGTCAAAAGTAGTTCCATTGGTAACGATACCCTGCTGTACATTAAAGGTATTGAACCTGGCAATTATTCTGCTTGCCCCTGCTGTTGAAATTGCAAAAATACCCTTAGTAAGATCATCAAAAGTATTACCCTGTACTCTATAAGACGCAGAAATACTAAAAATGCCCGTGCTTCTACTATCTTTGTCAAAATTGTATGCGTTAATAAATGTATTTCCTGTGATCAAAACACCGTTAACCCGATATAAATATATATGGTTAATCGTACCTCCGATAGGCGCTCCACCGCACTCTAAAAGTTTTATAGGTTGGTCACATATAAAAGTACAATTAACAAGCGTGCTGATATTTGATTGTTTGGTATAAGGGCCAAAAGTTACATCTCTTGCATTGTTTTTAAACGTAGAACTAAATGCCTGGATAATTCCTCCACCTTGAACACCAACACCGCTCGATGCATCTTCAATCAGCGAATTATTGATCAATTTTATTTTACCCTGGGGTGTATTATTAAAAGGGCCTTGATTCTCATCAGGATAACCCTGCGTCCCAACGCCAAACCATAGACATGTATCACAGTCATTTGAAGTAAAAGTAGTGTTATCAAGAATAAGATATCCACCCTTTGAGCTTGTTGTAATTCCTCTATTAACGACTGCAGAAGCATTGTGTAAAAATTTAAAGGTCATATCTTGGATGGTTAAAGTAACACCGGAAGCTACTGCAAAATTGAACCCAATAATTATCACACTTGAGCCAGGGTTTATTGGATTATTTGCAGGCGTCCATACAGCGCTGGTAGTTACGAGATAACTACTCACATCCACAAAAATCGGACTAATAGTAGTAGCAGTAGTAGTCATACAGCCGTTGGCATCAGTAACTGTAACTGAGTAAGCTACACCACATAAGTTTGTTGCCGTAGCGGTAGTTTGTGAAAGAGGGTCATCCCACAAGTAGGTGTATGGTGGCGTACCATTGGTTACAGAAACCGTTGCCTCCCCAGTACAAAGATCATCACAATTGCCATTTACTGAAGAATTTATTGAAGATATAGTGGCAATGGGTATATTAATGTAATTAATCGTTACGGTTGCATTATCGCTGCATCCGTTTGCATCTGTAACAGTAACAGTGTAATTTCCTGCACATAATCCTGTTGCAGTAGCAGTAGTTTGTGTGCCTGGATCATTCCACAGGTAGGTGTATGGTGCAGTACCACCTGTTGCTGTAACAGTGGCTTCTCCATTACAAATACCAGGACAAGAAGCATCAGTGCTTGAAGTTATAGTGGCAGTGGGTATATTACCAATGTTATTGATCGTTATGGTTGCATTATCGCTGCATCCGTTTGCATCTGTAACAGTAACAGTGTAATTTCCTGCACATAATCCTGTTGCAGTAG
>VRUD01000047.1:29529-34492 GCA_019456305.1 Cytophagales bacterium
GGTAGGTGTATGGTGCAGTACCACCTGTTGCTGTAACAGTGGCTTCTCCATTACAAATACCAGGACAAGAAGCATCAATGCTTGAAGTTATAGTGGCAGTTAGTCCAGCCGGCTCATTAATAGTGACGGATACAGTAGCAATACATCCATTTGCATCTGTAACGGTAACGGTGTAAATGCCTGCACATAAACCTGTAGCGGTAGCTGTTGTTTGAGCGCTTGGATCGTCCCAGAGATAAGTATATGTTCCGCCATTACAAATGGGGTCACAAAAAAATGGAGAACCACCTGTTACTGTAACAGTTGCTTCCCCATCACAAATACCAAGACAAGAAGCGTCAGCGCTTGCAGTTATAGTGGCAGTTAGTACAGCCGGCTCATTAATAGTGACGGATATAACAGCAATACATCCATTTGCATCTGTAACGGTAACGGTGTAAATGCCTTCACATAAGCCTGTGGCTGTTGCAGTAGTTTGAGATAAAGGATCATCCCACAAATAGGTGTATGGTGATGTACCACTTGTTGCAGTAACAGTGGCTTCTCCATTACAAATACCAGAACAAGTAGCATCAATACTACTGATAGTAAGCGTAAAATGCAGTTGATTATAATTAAATCCATCAATCTGATCAGGAAGAAATAGTTGGTGCAGGTCAATACTTGGGGGATAGGTTGCTATAAAAATAGGGCTTCCAATCGTATTGCTTGGCAGATCTATAGCTGCAAAATTTTCATGATCTGCAGCGTAAATTTTACCATCAAATGCTAATTCAAGAAATGATTCGGCATAATTTTCAGAATTGGGAATATGAATTGGAGTTCCACTACTTAGATCAATTACATTAATACCATCATTTGCAGCAGGAGTATAGGAAGGATGTATTATCGGTGATGTTCCTGTTGTAACATAGAGAAAATTTCCATTTGGAGAAAATTCTACACCTTCCTTTTCTGCGCTATTAGTAGTAATCTGGTATTCATTATGAGATATATAATCTCCACTACTATTAAGCTGTACAACAATATATGAATTTATAGTAGATGATTTCCTAACTCCCCATGCTAATTGTGTATCATCATGGGATAGATCAGCTTCTAAACCTTGGTAAATCAGACCAGAACCCGAAAGTATAGAATTGCTAAAATAAATACTAAACTGATCAATAATATATTTTTCAACGCCATTCCCAACAATATACAAACGGTGATAATTAAAACCAAGGTCATTTTTTAAATGTGAAACAGCAAAAGTGGGCAATATAATTACAGGGGCTGTAGTAATAAATTGGTCTTTGAGGAGAATCTGAACTATGCCGCCTGATACGTCAACTACTGCATAAAAAACATCATTAAAATTGTTTGCTGGACCACCGGGCGTATAATTACGGGTATAAATAACATAATATTTATCACATTCATCCGGAACCGGAATAATGGGTACTTCATACCCACGATTAGCTACTGCTCCAGGTTTTTTACCTTTTTTGTTGGATTCTGGTTGAGGAGAGCCAATTTTTAAATTGCCTATCAAATTTCCGCTGCCGTCATACAATCCCGAACCTTGTACAAAAAATAATAAATTACCATTATTGTCACATATACCATTGGCTGGAGCCACAATATTGGTCGTTAAATTAATAATATTTGTAATGCCGCTATTGTTAAATTTAACTTCTGTATTTGGCACGATCCAGCAGGGATTTTGAATTTGAGCAAACCCTGAATTTGCATAGAATAAAATAGTGAGAAGCAAGCTCACCTTTGCGATTTGATCTGTTATAGTTTTCATTTTTTATTAAGGTTTAAGTCAATGTAAAAATTGAACCCGCAAAGGTAAAGGATATTTTGGAATATTCCCAAATTATAGAAGATTTTTTTTATAATATGAAGAAACCTAATGTAAATGGTTAAAAACAGTTAATAGCGGTTAATAATGGTTAATATCGGTTACTTTTTCATATGCTTAATCTTGAAAAAAATGAGCATATTGCAAAAAAGCAGTGTTTTAAGCAACCGTTGTTAACTGTTGTTAACTGTTATTAACTGCTATTAACTTTTGAAAAACCTGTTGTCCACTTCACTACGGCAAATACAAATCCAACTTCAATTCCCTCATACACTTAAAATGCCCTTTGGGGCATTTTTTGTATCCAAGCTTACTGCAAGGCCGGCATTTCAGCACATTGTTTTCAAGGGTCTTAAATTTGGTCTTATAAGGATACATACCGAAAAAGGGGGTGGTATTGCCCCAAATACTGTAAATTTCCTTTTTAAATGCGGCAGCAATGTGCATCAGGCCGGTATCGTGGCTGAAAACTACGCTTGCCTGTTTGATCAAAGAGGCAGATTGGTTGAGATTATATTTTCCGCAGCCGTTGAAGATCACGGTTTTTTTGCCCATTTCCTGCAGAAGTTGTTCATAGGGCGCTGTATGCACGTTAGATTGAAAGAATCTTGCCACTTTTTCACCGGTTTCATGATCATTTTTATCTCCTAACAATATCACAGGTTTATTGATCTTATCGCATAATTCTATCATCTTGTCAACGGGTAATTTCTTTGTATAATGTTTTGCACCGATAGCATAGACAACAAATTCGTGTTGATGCGCTTCAGGTAAAGTGGTTCTGTCAACATGATCATTTTCAGGAATAAAATACTGCAGGCCCAGGCTATCATTTTTTATTCCAAGCGGTTTCACCGTTTGCATATACCTGTCAACGATATGAATGTTGGGAAGGCGGTTGATCTTAAAATTCACGTATAACCATTTGTGAAAATTTATTTTGTTAAAAGAATAGGATTTTGCGCTTATGCAAAGCTTAATGATGAAAGTTCTCAGGTTGTTGTGCAAGTCAATGATGTAGTCATATTTTTCTTTTTTTAACTGTTTTATCAGGCTTTGCAGGGGATGGGCGTGCCCGTCCCCTGCAAGGTAAAATCTATTATCAATATATGGATTGTTTTCTATGATACCCTTGTAGGCGGCTTTTGTACAAAAATGTAATTCTATATCCTTCCTTTGTGTTTTTATACATCGAATTACCGGAGTAGTAAGTACAATATCTCCAATGGATGAGAAACGAATGATTAAAATCTTTTTCATTCAAACAAGGTTTATTATTCAAAGATAAAATGAATCGTAAATGTATTTGTTCTCAATTTGTCAATGCTGTTACAAAATTTATCGTTAGGATTACAAGGTTTTAATAAATTGATTATTCCATTAGAGAAACGTATTTCAGGAGAAAATTTGAACATGGGGAAATAGAGATCAATGCCAAATCCATAATCAATCGAGACATCAATATTTTTTGTTAATAAACGGTCTTCTCCTACTTTTGCCCTCCTGGTGCCAACTTCAATAGCCGGTTTGATACCCCCTACCAAATACATTCTCGTATTAGCCCTTCTTGTAGATTTGTATTTAAGTAATAAAGGCAGCTCAATATAGGTAGATTCTATAGATTCAACGTGGATAGAATCCTTGGTAGGATCGTTGCTTTCTAATTTATATATTACCTCACGCAGATAAAAACCCGCAGCAGGTAAGAGGCGCAGATCAAAAAACTGTTCTAATCGTAAATTGACAACAAATCCAAGCGTGAATCCCGGTGTCCCTCTTGGATTTACAGCGAGAATGGTCTTGTCATCAACAAAAAATTGTGAACGTTTGATATTGAATGTTGCGTAATTTCCAGCCATAAAAAACCCATAGTGCATTAATCTTTCATCATAGTAAGGTAAATTCGCATTAACGATACGTTGTGATTTGGAAATATGATGGGAAAATAATAAAACTAAGATTAAAAAGGATCTTATCATACGCCATGCGCATAGTATTTCGTTGCATAAATAAGGGTTATTATGCTTTGTTGAATTAAACAATATTGTCACTCGTAGTAATTTAATAGTAATTCAATAGTAATTTAATAGTAATTTAATAGTAATTTGATGGTCATACAATGGTCATACAATCGTATAACAACCGTATGACAACTGAATTACAACGAGTTACAATTGAGTTACAGCCGAATGAAAGCAAACAATTGAGAAGTATAATTGAGTGTCATAATTATAAGTTATTTATGCAACTTAGTAATAGCGCATGGCGCATAGCGATCAACGCCATGCGCTATGTGCTATGCGCCATGCGCCATGCGCCATGCGCTTTATTTTTTTGCAAAATAAATAGAACTTATACCCAGCGTTAATGGTATACATTTACCCTGCTTATAGCCAATTTTTTCAAGTATTTTAAGGAAATCTTTACCATCAGGGAACGCTTTTACAGATTGTGGTAAATAATTATAAGCTAAATTGTTTTTAGAGACCACTTTTCCAACAAGGGGCAGTATATTATTAAAATAAAAATTGTACATCTGCCTGATTGGAAATACCTTTGGTTTAGAAAATTCCAATATTACAGCAGCGCCTCCTGGTTTGGTTACCCTGTACATTTCAGCAAGCCCTTTCTGCAAATCTTCAAAATTCCTTACTCCAAAAGCAACGATAACGGCATCAAAATAATTGCCCTGAAATTGAAGTTTTTCACAATTGCCTGATAATAGTCCGATCTTATCCTGCAGTTTTTTTCTTTCAATTTTTTTTCTACCGATCTCCAGCATTTTTTCGGCAATATCTATCCCCGTTACTTTATCTGGTTTAGTATTCATTGCTTCAATAGCAAAATCTGCCGTGCCGGTTGCTACATCAAGGATTAATTTTGGTTTGAGGGGTTTTAATAATCTAATAGCTCGTTTTCTCCAGTAAATGTCTATGCCAAAGCTGAGTAGGTGATTCAAAAGATCATAACTCGGGGCAATGTTGTTGAACATCGTGGCGATCTTAGTCATTAGGGGTTAGCTGTTAGCTGTTAGGGGGTTAGCCGTTAATTTCAGTGTAATAATGAAACTGTTGATCATGCGTTGCTCTTCATGCAACCCTTCAAAAAGCTGTT
>VRUD01000048.1 GCA_019456305.1 Cytophagales bacterium
TGTGCCAAACAGGGAGAAGTACCTATTTTAAGACATATTTACAGGATTTTCTATTTTCCTGTAATAATGTCATACTATTTAAAATCAAAATTATCAACAAAGGAAGTATCGTATTTGCCTGATTGAAATTGTTTATTATCCATCAGTTTGATATGAAATGGGATTGTAGTTTTCACGCCTTCAATCACAAACTCCTCCAATGCCCTTTTCATTCTCACAATTGCTTCCTGACGGGACGGGGCACTCACGATGAGCTTGGCGATCAATGAATCATAGTTTGGTGGTATGGTATAACCGGTATAGATGTGCGTATCTATGCGCACACCATGTCCCCCGGGTTTATGACAGTCGGTGATAGTGCCGGGCGAAGGTATGAAATCATTAGCCGGGTCTTCGGCATTTATCCTGCACTCTATTGAATGAAGTTTAGGAAAATAATTTCTTCCTGATATTTTCACGCCCGCAGCAATCTTTATTTGTTCTTTGATCAGGTCAAAATCGGTTACTTCTTCTGTAATAGGATGTTCAACCTGGATACGGGTATTCATTTCCATGAAATAGAAATCACCATGTTTATCCACAAGAAATTCAACAGTACCCACGCCTTCGTAACTAATTGCTTTTGCACCTTTAATTGCAGTTTCACCCATTTTTTTCCTCAATTTTTCGTTAACAACAGGTGAAGGTGTTTCTTCTACAAGTTTCTGGTGTCTTCGCTGAATTGTACAATCCCTCTCAGAAAGATGGCAGACATTCCCGTATTTATCACCTGCAATTTGTATCTCTATGTGTCTCGGGTCTTCAATAAATTTTTCAAGATATAACCAGTCATTTCCAAAACACGCATTTGCCTCTTGTTTAGCATCATTCCACGATTTCTCAAATTCATCTTTGTTACGTACGAGCCTCATACCTTTGCCGCCACCACCAGCAGTTGCTTTTAACATCACCGGGTATTTAATTTTTTTAGCCAGCTTTATTCCTTCTTTTATTGATTGAAGCAGGCTATTGGAACCCGGTATGATTGGTACGCCTGCTTTTTTCATAGTTGCTTTAGCAGCAGCTTTATCACCCATAGCATTGATCATTTGAGGCGAACACCCAATAAATTTTATCCTGTATTCTTCACAAACCTTAGAAAACTCTGCATTTTCAGCCAGGAACCCATAACCAGGATGAATAGCATCTGCATTGGTGATCTCAGTAGTAGCAATGATATTTTGAATATTCAGGTAAGAAAGATTGCTCGGTGCAGGCCCTATACATACAGCCTCATCTGCAAACCTAACGTGGAGGCTATCTCTGTCAGCGTCTGAATATACTGCCACAGTTTTTATCCCCATTTCTTTGCAAGTACGTATGATGCGTAATGCAATTTCTCCGCGGTTTGCGATTAGGATTTTTTTAAACATTATTTACTCAAGAAGGATCTATTACAAACAGCGGCTGATCATATTCTACAGGGTTTGCATCTTCAACCAAGACCTCTACAATTTTACCGGCAATATCAGATTCTATTTCATTAAACAATTTCATGGCTTCTATGACACACAACGTTTGTCCTTTTTTTACAACATCTCCCACATTTACAAAAGGAGGAGATTCGGGATTAGCTGATACATAGAAAGTACCAATCATGGGTGATTTAGTAGTATGGAATTTGTCCTTTGGACCCGGGATTGCAGGCGTTTCTTCTGTCCCGCCTGTCTCCCCGGGTAACTCGCGGGGGAGTACTCGGGACTGTTTTGCTTCTGCAGACTCTAACATATCTGTCTCGCTATCCGCCCCTTCTGTTGGTTCTGTTGATATTTTTTTTTTCTGAGCAGAAGTCTTATCAACATATTGAGCTTGTTGATTAGAATACTTTTTGATTGATATTTTAAATTGTTCAGTCTCTATGTTTACTTCGTCCAGTTCTAATTTTACTATATAGTCCAGAAGATCCCGTATTTCTTTTGGTTTCATTACCTGAGAATTAATTGAACGCTTTTTGTTTTTGTCTTTTATATTAGTCATTCTTAAATCGTAAATTATGGCTATGTTCTAAATAATACATGATTCAATGGTATATTGTTTCTGGTTTCTGGTTTCTGGTTTCTGGTTTCTCGTATTTAGGAAGTTCCGTCAATGTCATTTTGTGAATGGTAATACTGACTTATCCTGCCCTTTCCCATATTTCAAGTTTCTTATAACTCATAATCTTTTAATTTTAACCAGTGACCAGTGACCAGAAACCAGCAACAGGTATTATAATTAACCCATATTTCATATCTTTTTTAGAACAGAGCGTAAGTTATTTAACCCGTTCCACATACGCACCATCTCTTGTATCAACCTTTATCATCTCTCCTTCTTTAATAAAAAGCGGCACCTTAATATTTGCTCCTGTCTCTAAGGTTGCAGGCTTTAAAGCATTAGTGGCTGTGTCACCTTTAACACCAGGTTCGGTATAGGTTACCTTTAATTCAACAAAAGAAGGCAACTCGCAGGTTAATGGAGTCTCTGTTTCAGCATGATATATAATCTGAACTTCCTGGCCTTCTTTTAGTAGCTTTGGAGCAGGCAGCGCTTTCTCATCAATGGTAAATTGTTCAAAATTATTGCTATCCATAAAGTGAAAGCCGCTGCTGTCTTTATACAGAAACTGATGCGGTCTCTTTTCAATCCTGGCAGTAGTAATTTTCACTCCGGCATTAAAAGTGTTATCAATCACCCTCCCGGATTTAATGTTTTTTAGTTTAGTTCTCACAAATGCCCCGCCCTTTCCCGGTTTTACATGTTGGAATTCTACAATAATATATAGGTCATTGTTGAATTCTATACAAAGTCCGTTTTTAAAATCAGTGGTGGTGGCCATATTTTAATGTATCAAAATTTCAATCCCGAGTACTCGGGATTAGCATTATAATCGACAGCAAAGGTACGTATTTTTCAATTATTTATTTAAAACAAATAACATATAACTCCATATTGAAGAAAACGGATTATAAATCCCGGCAGGCAGGCGTTCTACGTATCATATCCCCACTTAGCATATATCGCCCCCCAGGTAAATCCACCGCCAAATGCAGAAATGATAATGTTATCTCCTTTGTGCAATTTTGATTCCCATTCCCACAGGCACAGGGGGATAGTAGCGTTGGTGGTGTTTCCGTATTTTTGGATATTGATCATTACTTTATCCGGGCCTAAACCCATTCTATCTGCAGCAGCGTCTATGATCCTTTTATTAGCCTGATGTGGTACCAGAAAGGCAATATCATCAGCGCTCAGATCATTCTTTTTCATAATTTCATCACATACATCTGCCATTCGCTTAACGGCAAATTTAAATACAGCCCTTCCATCCTGGTAAACAAAATGTTCACGTGCATCTACTGTTTCATGGCTTGAAGGTCTGCGGCTACCTCCGGATTTCTGATGCAGGCTGGGCACTCCAGCGCCATCACTTTTTAATATAAAATCGTAAATGCCAAAACCATCAGAATCCGGTTCAAGCAGCACAGCACCGGCTGCGTCACCAAAAAGGATACAGGTAGTTCTGTCCTGATAGTTTGTAATTGAAGACATTTTATCTGCACCTACCACTATTATTTTTTTATACCTGCCTGTTTCAATAAACTGGGTAGCGGTGCTGAGCGCATTGATGAACCCCGAACATGCAGCCTGTACGTCAAATCCGCCTGCATTCTTAGCACCTACCTGGTCACAAATAATATTTGCCGTAGCAGGGAAAACCATATCAGGAGTGGTAGTTGCACAGATAAGAAAGTCTATATCCTCAGGCTTGGTATTTGTCTTTTCAAACAAGCCGGTAACTGCTTTATTTGCCATTACAGATGTGCCCATATTTTCCCCTTTCAGTATCCTCCTTTCCTTAACGCCAGTTCTGGATACAATCCATTCATCACTGGTATCTACAATGGTTTCCATCTCCTGATTGTTCAAAATATAGTCAGGTACCCAGGCATTGACACCTGTGATTGAGGCTCTTATTTTATTCATGCAATTCTGTTGTAATTCAGTAGTAATTCGGTAGTAATTCTGTTGTAATTCAGTAGTAATTCGGTTGTAATTCAGTAGTAATTCGGTTGTAATTCAATTCAGTTGTAATTCAGTCGTTTTTATGGTTTGATAAATTTTTTATTGAGGTAATATAATTGTTTTATTTTATACCGATATCTTTAATTTCGGACATAAACTCATTATAACAATATTCCAGATCTTTTCACCAAGATCCATTGAAGACTGATATACTCTTAATTCTTCTAGTTCCATAGTTTTTATTTTTAAAACAAAAGGCTCTATTCTAAAAACTGGTTGGTAGTTTAAATACAATCCAAGTCCCGTAGGGACGACCTGTTTGTAGTATTGAACATTAAATAAAAATAATAAGCTCCGTAGGAGCGTCCTGTTATTCAATCCATTCAAAAAGATATTTTTCGTCATATTCAATCTGAAATTGCTATTGTAGTTAGAATAATTCTTTTACAGGACGCACCTACAGCGCTTATTTTTTTTGTGATCTTTCTTTCTACAAACAGGTCGCACCTACGGTGCTCAATGTTTTTTTTATGACTTTTCTTTACTTGTCATTTGTGAAAGTGCTTTATTTAGTACAAAAATAATAAAAATTTATCTATCAACTAAATTTTAGAATAGAGCCAAACAAAATTAGAATTACCACTGAATTACCATTGAATTACCATTGAATTACCATTGAATTACCATTGAATTACTATTGAATTACCATTGAATTACCATTGAATTACTATTGAATTACTATTGAATTACCATTGAATTACTATTGAATTACTATTGAATTACTATTGAATTACTATTGAATTACCAGAAACTAAAGCCGTCTTTTCCTAAAACTCAATGGCGATCCTTTAAAGGCACGCCTTATTTTTTTATTAATATTAGAATCGATCATTTTTTTTGCAAGCAGGATCATATTTTTGGTTGCCAGGGGGCTCGAAATACCATGGCCGATCACAACGTCACCTTTTACCCCCAATATCGGGCTGCCGCCAACAAGTTCATAATTGAACCTCTCAAAAAATGGATCTAATAGATCCCGATTTTTCAAAATTTGGTGAATAGATTCTGCCATTTTTAATATTACATTGCCCGTAAACCCATCACAAACGATCACGTCAGCTTTATTATTAAACATATCCCTGCCTTCAATGTTACCTACAAAGTTAATGTTTTTATTGATCTTAATCAATTGGTAAGCAGCCTGTGTTAATAAGGTGCCTTTTTGTTCTTCTTCGCCAAGATTCAGAAGCCCCACTTTCGGATTATCAATATTAAACATACAATTAGCATAGATTGAGCCCAATTCTGCAAATTGCTGTAAAACATCGGGTTTACAATCAGCATTAGCCCCCACATCAATGACCACCCCCCATTTACCTTGTTCTTTTGGCATAAAACTGGCAAGAGCCGGCCTTATTATTCCTTCAACGGATTTAACGCTAAACATAGCTCCAATATGCATAGCCCCTGTATTGCCCAATCCACAAAAGGCATCCACTTTTTTAGATTTTAGTAGCCTGAAACCAACAGAGATACTGGAATCAAACTTTTGCGACAATGCCTTGGTAGGGGAATCTTCCATTTCAATAACTTCACTTGCATGAATTATCGTGATCTTAGAAAGATTTATCCCAAGGTCGTCAGAAACAGATTCTATGACTGATTCGTTGCCAACCAATACGATTTCAACTCCGGAAGGTAATTCAGTTTTAGCCATCAATGCACCTTCTATCACTGATTTAGGTGCATAGTCACCTCCCATTGCGTCTACAGCAATTTTCATTTTGTAGCAAAGCGCATAGCACATAGCGCATGGCGCATAGCGCATAGCGTTGAGTATTCTGCTATATACACTTATAAAGTTTTTTGAAATTAGTTATTAAGTGCATAGCGCGTAGCGCATAGCGATCCTTCGCTCTATGCGCTCTGTTTTTTACGCCATGCGCCATGCGCTATGCTCTATGCACTTATGCGCTTTTTAAACCGCAATCTCTTTTTCAATAGCCAATTTACCTCTATAGTATCCGCATTCAGGGCATACTCTGTGATATAAAACAGAGGTTCCACAGTTTGAGCATTCAACAAAAGTACCTATTTTACCTTTGTAGTGCGTTCTTCTCTTGTCTCTTCTGGATTTAGAGGTTTTTCTTTTTGGATGAGCCATAATGAATGACGATTTACGATTTTAGATTTACGAATTTATGAATATGATTACAGTTTGGGGTTTTTATTTTTAAAACTGATTTTTGATCTTTTTATCTGTGCCTGCCCCGATTTCTCGGTGGTGGTCTGTGTTTAATTTTTGCAAAACATCCCAACGTGAATCATTTTCAGATTCATTATTTGAACTATAGATCAGCAACGTATCGTTCCTGGTGTCCTTGTATTCATCTAAAAACTTTGGATGGATCTTTTTCATGGGGATTGCAATCATAATAAAATCATATATATATTGAGCAATATTAATACGCTCTGTATCTCTTCTGATAGTGATTATCTCATCTGTTAATTCTTCATTTTTCTCATCATACTTGAGAATTAAATTTTTATTTATACTTATAGAATGGTCAAAAAGTTCGAGCGACCTGTCACAGTATAATTCAACCGTACCTTTTATACTGAAATTTAACTCTATTAAGGTTTCTGTTTTTGTAAGTGATACATCTACAGATAAACCTCCTTTTTCAAGTAGATCTTGTTCAAAATTTTCAAAAAAAGAATTATCAATATCATAATAATAATGATGCTGCTGATTACTATGTTGTAATACGTTTATGTTATATTCTTCTATAGTTTTCATTATTCAAAACAAAGCAATTAATAAAGCGTGCAAAGTTATAATATTAATTCTTATAATCCAGAATATCTTTCCGTTAATTTAAACAGCTACATACTCCTTGCTTTAACAATATCACAAGCCAAAAAGATAGCCTGCCTCATGGATGTTTCGCTGGCTATATTTTTCCCTGCAATATCATATCCTGTACCGTGGTCAGGAGAAGTTCTGACTACGGGCAGCCCCGCTGTATAATTTACGCCAAATTCAAAAGCAAGGGTCTTAAAAGGTATCAGTCCCTGATCGTGATACATTGCCAGTACTGCATCAAATTTTTTATATTGAAGTGAACCAAAGAAACCATCTGCCGAAAAAGGGCCGAATACCAGCTCGCCTTCTTTTTTCATCGCATCTATTGCCGGTCTAATTACCTTTTCTTCTTCCTCCCCAAATAACCCTTGTTCTCCTGCATGTGGATTAAGGCCTAATACTGCAATTTTAGGCTTAGCAATCCGGAAATCCTTTTTTAAGGTGTTTTGCAAAACATTTAATTTGAAAATCATCTTCTCTTTAGTAATAGATTTTGTTACTTCTATCAACGGGATATGGCCTGTTACTACTCCCACTTTTATGTGTTCTGCAACTAATAACATAAGCGTTTCCTTAGCTTCAAAAACCTTTGTGAAGTATTCAGTATGGCCAGTAAAGTCATTATTTTTATTAGTTCCCTTGCTACCACCCCCAGATGGATTTGAGGCAGGCTGGACAAGCTTTTTATTGATAGGAGCAGTGACAATGGCATCTAATTTACCTTCTTTCAAATCTTTTGTAGCCGACTCCAATACTTTAAATGCACAGTCACCTGCTTCATTGGTAGCTTTTCCGGGAGTAATCTGGTATTCTTCTTTCCAGCAATTTATGATATTGGCCCTTTTTGGATCTGCATTTTCCAGGCCTGTAATTTGGTTAAAGCTAAAATTGTCAATCCTTAGTATTTGCCTGTATTGCGAGATGATCTTTATTGAGCCGTAAACAACAGGGGTACAAAAATTCAAGATCCTGTCATCTGACAGGCTTTTTAAGATAATTTCCGGCCCGACACCGTTGAAATCTCCGATGGTGATGCCGATTAGTGGTTTATCATTAGTCATTTTTAGTTCATGGTTTTTAGTTATTAGTTTTAGTTTTTTCAGTTATTAGTTTTAGTTTAGGTGTCGGACACCTGCCTTTTATACAGTGAAGGTGTCGGACACCTGCCCTTTATGAGTTGACAAACGATGCCATCGCTAAAAACCAATATATTTAACAACATCATTGCTTAAAACAACAGCAGTATAATTAATTGATAGTTAACTAAATAAAGCGATGGCATCGTTAATTGACACCTGATATAACTATAGTATTGGTTTGTCCATCTTATGGTATAAAGCCCGGAACTGCAAACTAAAAAACTATAACCAGAAACTATCAAACCATAACCAATAACTAAAAACTAAAAACCAACTTAGAATTGTCTTAGAAATAAATAATTTATCCAACGTAGTGATAATAATTTACAAATTTACAAATACTTTTGCATATATCTTCTACAATCTGTGCCTGCCCAGATTTCTCGGTGGTGATCTGCGGTTAAGCTATTTAAAAAATCTATGTGATCTGTGTTACCAATAAAACCCAAAAAGCGTTTCGGTCAACATTTTTTAGTTGATAAAAATATTGCTTCGAAAATTGTAAATCAACTCACACTGCATTGTGAATATGATACAGTTCTGGAGATAGGTCCGGGCTTGGGTATACTGACCGAATATCTCTTGCGTCATCCTGAATATAAGACTTTTGTCATAGAAATTGATCCTGAATTAACGAAATATCTAATGGAGCGTTTTAAAACAAATCCGAAATTCGAAATTCTAAACTCGAAACTCGAAATTCGAAACTCGAAATCCGAAATTCGAAACAAATCCAATATCCAATATCCAATATCCAGTATCCGAATTTTAGAGGGTGATTTTTTGAAATTAGACCTTTCATCTGTTTTTAAAGAAAATCTGGCTGTAATTGGAAACTTTCCTTACAATATATCTTCGCAAATATTTTTTAAGATATTAGAGCACCGGGAAAAAATTGTTGAAGCGGTTTGTATGCTGCAGAAAGAGGTTGCGCAGCGTATTGCATCCAAGCCAGGGAATAAACAATATGGAATACTAAGCGTGTTGCTCCAGGCTTTTTATGATGTTGAATTACTTTTTGACGTCAATGAACATGTTTTTGAACCAAAGCCAAAAGTAAAATCTGCAGTTATACGATTAAGAAGAAATGTAGGACGGATTGGTAATCCGTTGAACCTGCAATGTGATGAGAAACTTTTTTTCAAAGTAGTAAAACAAGGATTCCAAAATCGGAGAAAAACATTGCGAAACGCTTTAAAAAGACTAATTTTGCCAGCTAATACATCCCGAGTACTGGGGACTGATATTTTGAATAAGAGGGCTGAGCAGTTGTCAGTAAATGAATTTATTGAATTAACGAATGAAATTCAAATTAACCAAAGAGTTTATAACGGAAGTTGAAGAAGCAATCGAAAGAGATGATGCTGATTTTGTAAAGCGGTGCTTTATCAGGATGCATGCTGCTGATATAACTTCTGTTTTACATGAGCTTGATACAAACCAGTCAAAATATGTACTTGATCTGATAGATATAGAAATTGGTGCCGAAATAATCAGCGATCTTGAAGAAGAACCAAGGAAAAGATTTTTAAAAGGTTTCTCATCAGAAGAGATTGCCAAATACATTAATTTTATCGATTCTGATGACGCTGTTGATATACTTAATGAACAACCGGTAAAAACCAGGGAAGAAGTTATAGCCCTTACTGAAGATGAAGAAAAAGCCGAACATATATTAAACCTGTTGCATTATGATGAAGATTGTGCAGGAGGGTTGATGGCAGTGGAGCTTATAAAGGCGAAAGCAGATTGGACGGTGCTTCAATGTATCAATGAAATACGAAGGCAGGCAAAAAAAGTTGAAAAGTTTTATTCGGTATATGTGGTTGATAACAACGACCGCCTCGTTGGCAGGGTCTCTATAAAGAATATTCTTCTTGATGATGATGATACTAAAATTGCTGATCTATGCAAAGATGAAGTCATTTCCGTGGAAACATACAGGGATGCCAATGAAGTTGCTGCAATTATGCAAAAATATGACCTGGAAGCTATCCCGGTTGTAAATGTTCAGGGCAAGCTGTTGGGGAGAATTACTATTGATGACGTAATAGATGTGATTACCGAACAAGCAGAATCTGAAAGGCAACTGATGTCTGGGATTTCCGAAAATGTAGAAGAAGACAGCAGTATTTGGAAGCTTTCCCGTGCAAGATTACCCTGGTTGATCATCGGGATCGTTGGCGGCTTGCTATGTGCAAAAATTATTGGTTTGTTTGAAAAGGATCTGATCGTTATTCCTGCCATGGCATTCTTTATTCCTTTAATTATAGCTACGGGTGGCAATGTAGGAGTACAATCTTCCTCATTAGTAGTACAAAGTTTGGCCAGTAAGACAGTTGTGCTGGATAATATTTTACAGCGTTTGTTGAAATCATTGCTTGTGGCTTGTATTAACGGAATTGTTATTTCAGGATTAGTTTTTGCATTAAATGCGTATATAGTTCTGGACATTAAATTGGCTTTGGTCGTTTCAACAGCCTTATTTGCTGTCGTGATACTTGCTTCTTTTATGGGAACTATTACACCAATAGTTTTAGATAAACTAAATATAAATCCTGCATTAGCTTCCGGCCCATTCATCACAACGGTAATTGATCTGTTAGGCCTGGCTGTTTATTTTGTGCTGGCACATTTGCTCTATAACGTATAAGCGCATAGCGCACAGCGCATAGCGCATGGCATCTCCCGCCATGCGCCATGCACTATGCTCCCCGCTCCATGGCAAAAGATCACCATATCCACACCTTCCCAAACGGCATCAGGATTGTCTATAAGCAAGTTCCCCACACCAGGATTGCACATTGCGGTATTATGCTGGATGTGGGCAGTCGTGATGAGTCAGCAGGCCAGCAAGGCATTGCACATTTCTGGGAGCATATGGCTTTTAAAGGTACAAAGACACGTAAGGCCTTTTATATCATCAATGAAATTGAATCGGTTGGCGGTGAACTGAACGCTTATACCACAAAAGAAAAGGTTTGCTTTTATGCCTCTGTTTTGGATAAACATTATGAAAAAGCATTGGATATACTAAGGGATATAACTTTTAATCCCATCTTTCCTGAAAAAGAAATAAATAAGGAACGCGGGGTGATCCTGGAAGAAATGGCAATGAACTTTGACTCTCCTGAAATAGCCATCCAGGATGATTTTGACAGTATTGTTTTTAACGGGCATCCACTGGGCAGTAATATTTTAGGTACCCGGAAAAATATCAAAACTTTTAAAAAAAATGATTTTCAGAATTTCATTCAAAATAATATTAATACTGGAAAACTGATCTTTTCTTCTGTTGGAAGTCTTCCTTTTAAAAAAGTTAAAGATTTAGCCGAAAAATATTTGAAAGACATTACCGCACAAAACGGCTATACAAAAAGAGAAGCTTTTAATAATTATAACCCTAAAAATCTTACAAAAAAAAGAGTCATTTCACAGGCACATTGCATGATCGGCTGCACAGCTTATGAAACAGCCAATGAAAAACGAATACCTTTTTATCTGCTTGTAAATTTGCTTGGTGGTACAGGTATGAACTCAAGGCTTAACCTTGTATTAAGAGAAAAATACAGTTTTGTCTATATCGTAGAAGCAAATTATTCATCTTTTACTGATACAGGGCTTTTCGGGATCTATTTTGGAACAGAGAAGAGCCATCTTAAAAAGAGCATTTCCTTAGTATTAAAAGAAATTAGAAAGCTCAAGGAAAAGCCATTGGGGAAAATCCAGCTATACCGTGCTAAAGAACAATTTTTGGGGCAACTTGCAATGGCTCAGGAAAGCAACATAAGCACTACGCTAATGATGGGAAGAAGCCTGCTTGATCTGGATAGAATTGACAGCTTAAATGAAAATTTTGCCAAAATAAAACGTATAACTTCCAGGCAGTTGCAGGATATTGCTAATGAAATATTTGTTGAGGATAAATTGAGTTATATGACTTATTTGCCTGAATAAATTCAGAGTTCAGAGCGCAGTGTTCAGAATTTAGAGTTTAGAGTTCAGTGTTAAAAAAAGAGATGTGGGGTCATAGTGTAAATTGTCAGTCTTACTTTAATCCCGAGTACTCGGGATTGAAATTTCTAATTCGTAATTCATAAATCGTGAATAAAAAATGGACTTTTTAGACAAAGAATTAACCG
This sequence comes from Cytophagales bacterium, assembly GCA_019456305.1. Lineage (NCBI taxonomy): Bacteria > Pseudomonadati > Bacteroidota > Cytophagia > Cytophagales > Cytophagales bacterium. The sequence goes on from VRUD01000048.1 coordinate 12,192, forward strand.
AGTATGCAGTGGCCCATACCACCCCCGAAACTGATATTCTGAAAGAAATAAACCGGGAAACAAACGCGAAGATCTTATACCCCCAGATGCTCGCAGGGCATTTGCAGGGACAGGTACTAACAATGTTCTCACAGATGATCAAACCCAAACAAATACTCGAAATAGGAACTTACACAGGGTATTCTGCAATCTGTCTGGCAAAAGGATTAGTAAAAGGTGGTATGCTGCACACTATTGAGATCAATAATGAATTAGAAGAGATGATAAAGCAATATTTTAAAAAATGTGGATTGGACGATAGAATAAAACTCCATATCGGAAATGCAATAGACATAATTCCGGAAATAACTCACCCATTAAGTAAGTTAGACCTTGTATATATTGATGCTGACAAAATAAACTATAAAAATTATTTCGATCTTGTGTTTGATAAAGTAAGCAGTGATGGCATTATTATTGCTGATAACGCACTATGGAGCGGAAAGGTACTGGCAAAGCATGGCGAAAAAATTGATGAAGATACCCAAGCTATTATTAATTTTAATAACGAAGTACAGAATGATCCACGGGTTGAAAATGTGTTGCTACCTGTCAGGGATGGTTTGATGATCATCAGAAAGAAGTGATAAACAAAATTAATTTGAACAAAAATTTGCATTTCTCGTAAAAAGTTAATATGTTTGCAATTCAAAGATAATTCAAAACTCAAATCCGAACGCAATATGATTTAGATTTTTACGTTTACCAAATGTGACTTTCAAAATGAAAACGTATAAATTAAGTGACGCTGAACTAGTGTCTCAATACCGTAATGGTAGCGAAAGTGCGTTCGAACAGCTCGTTCATAGGCACAAATCCAGGATTTACACCACCATCTATTTAATTGTAAAAGATCGTTATGTTGCTGAAGATCTGTTGCAGGATACCTTTATTAAAACGATCCATACTATAAAATCCGGTAGTTATAATGAAGAAGGTAAGTTTTTACCATGGATAGCCCGTGTAGCTCATAATCTGGCAATTGACCATTTTAGAAAAGAAAAACGCTATCCTGAAATTATTATGGAAGATGGCAGTAACGTATTTAATAGCCTGGCTTTTTCCGAAGATTCCCCCGAATCAATTCGCATAAAGGACGAAACCCATGCCAAATTGAGAGAATTGATCCAGCTTCTTCCCGCTGCCCAAAAAGAAGTGCTTATTATGAGGCATTATGCGAAGATGAGCTTCCAGGAAATTGCAGAGGCTACAGGAGTAAGCATCAATACAGCGCTTGGAAGAATGCGTTATGCACTCATAAATCTCAGAAAGAAAATAACCAAAACTAATACCGCCTATGATAACAACTTTTACCCAACATGACATTATCAGGTATGTTTACAATGAAACATCAGAAACAGAAAGTGAGCATATCAAAAGTATTATTAGTTCAAATGCTGGTCAATCGGCCTTTTATAAGGATATTAAAAGCATGAAAGGAAGATTAGAAGCTCTGGAGAGAACACCATCTGAAAGGGTGATCAATAATATTTTAAATTACTCAAAATCGCTAAGTTTGAGTCTAAATTAAAACCAGGCAAAACCCGTAATTTGTAGTGCCGGGTGTGTCCATCCGGCACGTCCTGTCGGGTGCCACGCCTACGGGTGGTCACCCGAAGGGGGAGAAACACCTGACAGCACAAATAGGGATATATGACCAAAAAAGAGCGATTTAAGCGTTTTCTTCACTATTTTACTGCTAATTTTCCACAGCCAACATCAGAACTTCATTATTCAAATCCTTATGAACTTTTAGTGGCAGTAATATTGAGCGCTCAATGTACCGACAAGCGCATCAACATGACTACCCCTGCCCTTTTTAAAAATTTCCCAACCCCAAAGCATTTTGCATCAGCCTCTTTTGATGAACTCTTTCCTTATATCAAAAGTATTTCTTATCCGAACAATAAAACAAAGCATTTGATAAAAATGGCAAAAATGCTCGTGGAGAGGTATAACTCCGAAATACCGGCATCTGTTGATGAATTACAAAAACTCCCCGGTGTTGGCAGGAAAACGGCTCATGTAATAGCTTCCGTTTTACACAACCAACCTGTTATAGCGGTTGATACGCATGTGTTCAGGGTTTCAAAAAGACTGGGTCTGGCTGCTCAAAATGCTAACACCCCATTAGAAGTAGAAAAGCAATTAGTTAAATACATCCCTGAAAAACACATATCAAAAGCCTCGCACTGGCTTATTTTACATGGCCGGTACGTTTGCATGGCAAGAAAACCGAAATGCGAAACGTGTGGGATTAGGGGGTTTTGCAGATATTATGAAAAGAAATGAGAATATTATTTTATTATGATTGGTGAAAGAGTTGTACGTCTGTCCCATATTAACAGTCGGCAGTCCACAGTCGGCAGTTGGCAGTCGGCAGTCGGCAGTTGGCAGTCCACAGTCGGCAGTCCACAATCGGCATTCGGCAATTGTTTTTTGCTGACTGGGGACTGTAGATTGCCGACTGGAGACTGCCGATTTTATCAATTTCGTGTACATTTACAGAGCTAAGATACAGTTTAACACGCTATATTAAACTAAAGCCAAAATTAATTATCACTTCTTATCCTGCGCCTTTTCCGTTTTTTTCTTCTTGATTTTGAAGTCGAGCGTCTGGCTATTGGCTTTATAGCCTGCTACGATGACGTCTCCTTCATCAAGGTCGCTTTTCAGGATCTCTTCAGCGAGCGGGTCTTCTATATATTTTTGGATGGCTCTGTTGAGAGGCCTTGCACCATATTGAGGGTCAAAGCCTTTTTCAGCTATAAAATCCTTAGCTTTTTCGCTTAGCTCTACTTTATACCCAAGTGTCTCAATCCTGGTATATAATTTCTCTAAAGAAAGGTCTATGATCTTATGAATATGATTTCGTTTAAGCGAATTAAATATAATGATATCATCAATCCTGTTAAGAAATTCAGGAGAGAAGGTTTTTTTCAAAGAATTTTGAATGGTGCTCTTTATCAATTCATCTCCCTGATCCTGATTGGCTTTTGTAGCAAATCCTATGCCTGCACCAAAATCTTTCAGTTCCCTTACACCAATATTTGAGGTCATAATAATGATAGTATTTCTAAAATCCACCCTTCTGCCCAAACCGTCCGTTAAAGTTCCATCATCTAATATCTGCAACAAAATATTGAATACATCCGGATGAGCTTTTTCAATTTCATCAAGCAAAACAACACTGTAAGGTTTCCTTCTTATTTTTTCAGTAAGCTGCCCGCCTTCTTCATATCCAACATAGCCGGGAGGCGCTCCAACCAAACGGGAGACAGAGAATTTCTCCATGTACTCGCTCATATCAATTCTTACCAATGAATCCTCTTTATCAAAAAGATATAATGCCAATACCTTAGCCAGCTCCGTTTTACCCACTCCTGTTGGTCCGAGGAAAATAAATGAACCTATGGGTTTTCGGGGGTCTTTTAGCCCTACTCTTGTCCTTTGAATTGACTTAACCAGCTTTCCAATTGCCTCATCCTGCCCTATTACCTGCTTCTTAAGTTCAACTCCCATTTCGAGCAATTTGGCACCTTCCTCCTGGGCAATTCTATTAAGGGGAATACCGGTGATCATTGAAACCACCTCTGAAATATTATCCTCGGCAACAGAATACCTTTGCGTCTTAGTATTTTCTTCCCATTTGGCTTTTTCAATATTCAATTGCTCGATCATTTTCTTTTCTTTATCTCTGAGCTGAGCAGCCTCTTCATATCTTTGGCTTTTTACAACCTGGTTTTTTTCTTTTTTAATGTCTTCAATTTGTTCTTCTAACTTTTCAATATGTTCAGGAACATGAACGTTATGAAGATGCACCCTGGCACCGGATTCATCTAAAACATCAATCGCTTTGTCAGGTAAATACCTGTCGCTGATGTATCTGTCTGAAAGCTTTACACAGGCATCTATTGCCTCCTGGGTGTAATTCACATGATGGTGATCTTCATATTTGTCTTTGATATTATTGAGTATCTCCAGGGTTTCTTCCGGTGTAGTAGGATCAACCATCACTATTTGGAATCTTCTGGCAAGCGCACCATCTTTTTCAATATATTGACGGTATTCATCAAGCGTAGTAGCCCCGATACATTGAATTTCTCCTCTCGCCAATGCCGGTTTAAACATATTGGAGGCATCCAGAGAACCTGAAGCTCCTCCTGCCCCTACAATCGTGTGAATTTCATCAATAAACAGGATCACATTTCTGGCTTTTTCAAGTTCGTTCATTACAGCTTTCATCCTTTCCTCAAACTGTCCTCTATATTTAGTTCCGGCAACAAGAGAAGCAAGGTCCAGGGTTACCACACGCTTATCAAAAAGAACCCGGGAAACTTTTTTCTGCTTTATGCGAACAGCCAGTCCTTCGGCTATGGCTGTTTTTCCAACACCCGGTTCTCCAATTAAAACGGGATTATTTTTCTTTCTTCTGCTTAAGATCTGGGCAACACGCTCTATTTCTTTTTCTCTCCCAACAATTGGATCCAGTTTGTCTTCTTCTGCAAACTTTGTAAGATCACGGCCGAAGTTATCAAGCACCGGGGTACGGGATTTTTCTCCCTGGCTTTTAGCAGCTTCTCGTTGGGATGAACTGCCTTCTCCCAAAAAGCCAGACGGATCATCATCCGGATCTTCAGTATCGGCTGCTGCAACAGGATCGGAGGAATGATATTGTAACTGCTCTTTGATAAGCTCATAATCAATATCATAATTGTCTAATATCCGGGTTACTATATTATCCTCATCTCTCAATATTGATAATAGTAAATGTTCTGTCCCTATTAATTCACTTTTAAGGATCTTAGCTTCCAGGTAAGTTGTTCGCAATACCTTCTCGGTCTCACGTGTTAAAGGTATTTTTTCTATGTTTTTCGGGGTTTTTGTAGAGGCGAGCCTGGTGCTTTGCTCGATGGTTATTCTCAGCTCATCTAGCGGGACATCAAAGTCTTTCAGCAACTCGGTAGCCAGTCCTTCACCTTCCCTGATCATTCCGAGAAGCAGGTGTTCGATGCCGATATAATCATGCCCGAGCCGTAACGCTTCTTCCCTGCTCAATGCGATCACTTCTTTGACTCTGTTTGAAAATTTTGCGTACATTGTTTTAAATGACTATTCGTAATTATACCCTTTAAACGAATATTTATTTTATTTGTTTTTATTCAGGCTGTTTAGTTTTATTATTTAAAAACGTAAATCTAACTATGTTTGTATTTAAAAAGCAAATTATTTTATAAAAATAAAAAAGCAACCCTGGTTTTATCAGGATTGCTCTAAATATTGCTTTATTTATTATCTGTTAGTTTTTATTGATAATTGAACAAAAATATCAGCAATTAATAATTTACAACGCAAAATTAAACTAAAGCCTTTTTAAATTCTTTTATAAATAGCCTGAAATCGTTTAATGAAGGCATGAATTCATTTAATTTTGAATTAGTTATTCTAACAAAAATTACAAATTGAAAGATTGTTGTGAAAATGTAAGACAACGAGGCAGTAATCGCTGCACCGGTATAATGGTATTTAGGAATAAGTATAAAGCCGAAAATAATTGTAAAAGCAAATCCTATGGCTGCTGAAATTGTATTTATGTAAAATTTGCCTATGCCGGAAAAGTAATGACTAAAAATTCTGGAAACACTAAATGAGATGATTCCTACGCTTAAGTATAATAATACGTTACGAACCTCTTCAAATTCATCACCAAAGATGAGCGTATAGGTTTTTGATGAAAGTAATAACACGGGTATCAATATTAGCATGGTTGTAATAAAGCTAAGTTTAGCTAATTTTATAGTAAGTGATATTGAATACTCTTTGTCTTTTGAATTTGCAATTCGTGCATATTGAACTAAAGAGATACTTTTACTCATCAGCCAGAAAACTTCTGCCAGTGACACTCCTGTAGAGTATATACCAAGATAGAATGTACCGTAAAAAAAATCTAACAGATAATAACTCAATCGATAGTTGAATAGCTGTAAAATGTTTCCAAGTTCTGCGAAAAACCCATAACTAAAAATTTTTTTTATTACTATCCCAAAATTATCTTTTAGGATAGGTTTGATATCTTGTAAAACAAAAAATAAACTGATGGCCAAGCTGAAGGAAAAACTGACATATAAAGAAATGATATAAGAAAAAACTTCCTTCTTGTTTAATAAAAACAACAATACAAGAAAAGAGAGCAAAAGAAGTATTATCTGGACAAATGTGATCAAATTATATTGCTTGATTTTTTGATTTCCAAGTAGAATTGTGGAATTTATAGATGTAAAGGAGTAAATCAGGGACAGTAATAATAAGTCAATGGTATATTCTGTATGAGTTAAATTAGTTAAGGAAAGACCTGTAGTTAAAATTATGGCTATAATAATTGCCCATACATATGAAGGAATGAGAAGCTGAAAAAAATTCGTTCTGGGTATTAGATAAACAAGAGCCCCTCCACCAACAAAATTATTAAACATTAAGATTATTGTAATGTTCAGAATGAATAAGCTGATTATCCCCCTACCTTCCGCCCCCAAAAATTGTGTGGTTAATATAATGATTACAAAATTTAAGGCAGCAATAAAAAATTTTGTGCCAAAAGTGAGGATTATCTTATTGAACATTTATTTTTTAGGAATTACCTTAAATTTTATTTCGTTTTCCCAGTGGTATTTTGTAAAAGTATAAGGTAGATATTTCCATATTCTTCTTAAAAAAATAGAAATGAAAACTAACAGCAGATTTTTAGAATAGAGCTTTTGATGCCCATACCTGTTTTCATTTAAATAATAAAGACGATAGAAATAATCCGATAAAACTTTAAATTTCTTTTTCTCCTTAAAAATCAACCATTTTTTTTTCTTAAAAACCAGCCACTTATGAGTCGGCTCATTAAAAAACAATTCGTCTATAGGTCCTGGAGTTTCTATGTAGCCACGTTTACCTACTCTTTGAAGCTCTTTACAAAACCTATGAGGATCATCAACATGTTCGGCTATATGTGATGCTATGACGAAATCGAATTGATGATTGTCAAATGGCATATTTAATGCGTTTCCTTTAACAAAGGTCTTCCCCACTACAAACTTAACTTTTTTACCTGACCTGTGAATACTTATTCCTAATTCTTTATCTAATAACACATTGGCTCTTCTATTAGGATTATGTCCGCTTCCTACATCTAATACCTTCCAACCAGGATCAATTTCAAGCTTTTCTCCCGAATTTCCAGCTTTCCATACAGTTAGGATAGATTTATATATATTGTAAAATTGCTTCCCTATTACTTTATGGTTAAATTTTTTATTTATGTAATCTTTAAGTATTTTGCTGTTATATTTCTTATAATTATCCAACATATATAAAATCGTCTCTTGCAGGAGTTTTTGATTTCCTGGTTCTATTACAATTCCAACCTCATTAGTTACAAATTCCTCAGGGCCACCGCTTCTTGTGACGATAACAGGTTTTCCATGAGCTATTGCTTCGGCAGTTGCAATTGAAAAGGTTTCATAATTACTGTTAGTTATCAGGAAATCTATTTTATTCATAAAGTGATAAACATCATTTCTTAATTGTTCGCCTTGGAAAAAAACATGTGTATTTAGCAAATCTAACTCTTTTGCTAAATTTTCAAGAGCGTCTCTATCTTTACCATCACCTATTATATGTAATTCAATATCTGCTCTGATTTTTATTATCTCATAAACAGCCTTGATAATACCACTTACATTTTTTTTGTAATCTTCCAGATCAGAAACATTTAAGATTATCTTTTTATCTTGCGAATATCCATTCCTGCCATCATTCCTGGACAATTCTACGACATTTGGAACAATATAGTATTTATTTAATAGCCCATAATGCAACATATTTTCTTTTAGACTTTGTGACACAGTTGTGACTGCTTTCGCTTTTCTCACTACAAATCTTGTAATGATTTTATGAAAAATATTTTTTCTTGAAAAATGAGATGATGCATATCCAGTCCAATGTTCAGTGATTATATATGGAATGCCCTTAAAAGTTTTTAAAATAAATGCAATAATAGCAGGCCTCGTTAGCACATTAACATGAATTAAGTCCGGTTTACCAAAATCTTTTTTTATAACCCTTAAGCCTATTAACGTACTTCTAAAATACCTTATAGAATTCAGCGCTTTTTTGAGAATTGAGAATTGAAAATTATAACTTTTATAGTATACAATTACAGTATACAAATTATCATCTTCAAAAGCCTCAATACAATAGGAAGTATTCTTCAAATTAGGATCAGATGTGATATGCAATAGTGAAACATCACAGTAATTGGCTGCAGCCTTAGCATGCTCTCTTACAAAAATTCCCGATAAATGCCTATTTTTATTTGGATACCACTTTGACAGAAATAATACTTTGAATCTTATCCCCATATGATTAATTTTGAGTTTTGATTGTGGTAATAAAAGTTTTTTAGATTAAACTTTTATAAACTTTCAACAATTCTTTCTCCTCATTCTCCCAACACAGCTCTTTAGCTGCAATTTTAAGATTTTTTTTCCAGGTTTTAATTCTTTCTTCATTAGCAAGCATATAATTAATCTTATCAGCTATGTGCTTTGGATCATGGCTTTCGATCAACTGTCCTATATTATATTTGTTGATTATTTTTTTTATTTCTACTAAAGGAGTTGCCAAAACCGGAACACCGGCATGAATATAATCAAACAATTTATTCGGTAAGGAATAATGATGGCTTAAGCCCAAATCTTCCCCCATGCATAGCCCTAAATCTGCCTGTTTGGTATATCCTACAAGCTTTTCCAGGGGGATGAATCCAAAGAATTTCACTTTATGATCCACTTTAAGCTTTTTACTTAGCTGTATCATTTCTTCTAAAAGATTACCTTTTCCAAGCACTGCAAAAACTACACCTTCCAAATAAGTCATAGCCCTGAGAATATACTCAATTCCTCTTCCTTTTTTTATCACTCCATGATAAACTACTATTTTCTCGTCTTCTTTCTCCCCTTTGGGGGGATTAAAGAGGGGCTTGGCTCTAAGTTCAGGGATGCCGTCAGGATCGGGAATTTGAAGTAATGGAACATTGCGAACAACCTCTACTTTAACATTGTATTTATTATTATAAAAATCTGCTATTGAATTTGAAACGGTGATGCAATGTTGTAATCTTGGAAAAATCCAACGTTCAATGGTTTCCCAAAGCATCTTAATAAATTTTCTATCCTCAAGGTCAACAACTTCCGTAAACAATTCATGACTATCATATACCAACACTTTTCTTTTTAACCTTGAAATTAAGTAGTTTGGCAACAAAGTATCCAGATCATTTGAAACCAGTATATCTGCTTTATAAAACAATAGAAAAAAAAACAATCGTATGTTATACTCAGCATAAAAAAATGGCCCCTTTTCAAAAATTAAAGACAATCTTTTCGTTTTAAATGGATATTTATTTATAGGTAAGCTATCTTTTCTCTTACGTCCTACAATAAAAACATTAAATCCAAAGTTTTGTAAGGTAAAAGATATTTTTTTTACGCGTTGATCCGTTGAAATGTCATTTGTAACCGAAAGAATTACTTTTTTCAATTTAGAAAAAATTTTGAAGTTTTTTTGCCACTAAGACACAAAGGCACTAAGTTACACAAAATTTTCTTAAAAATCTGTGTAATCTGTGCAACTAAATTATCTTTGTGATCCTTGGTGTCTTTGTGGCAAAAGATTGAAATTCCAATACGTTAAATTACAAACGAAATAATGATTAAAATATTGACAATAATTGGTGCAAGGCCTCAAATAATTAAAGCAGCAGCGTTGTGCAGGGCAATTAGCAATAATTTCCCTGGCAAGATCAAAGAAGTTATAGTCCATACAGGACAGCATTATGATAAAAATATGTCAAAAGTGTTTTTTGATGAACTTCATATACCAAGACCAAACTATAATTTGAATATTGGTTCGGCTTCACACGGAAAGCAAACAGCAATAATGATGGCAGGAATTGAAGACATCATTAAAAAGGAAAAGCCTGATTGTATGGTATTATATGGTGATACCAATTCAACATTAGCAGGCGCTATTGCTGCCTCCAAAACGCTTTTATATGTTGTCCATATTGAAGCCGGTTTACGCTCGTTTAACAAGACAATGCCGGAAGAAATCAACAGAATCATCTGCGATCACGTCTCTACATTGCTTTTTACTCCTACCAAAACTGGATACAACAACCTGGTAGCCGAAGGATTTAGAAAAAACAACAAACCGCCTTACAATATTGATAATCCCAAAATCTATCATTGTGGTGATTTAATGTACGACAATTGCCTCTATTTTTCGTCTATGGCTTCTGAAAAAACAACTATTATTGAAAAAAATCAGTTAAAACACAATGACTTTGTGTTAGCTACCATTCACAGAAATAACAATACTGACAATGCAGAAAGGTTAAATTCATTATTTAAAACTTTTGATAAAGTTTCAAAACAAAATAACATCCGCATTATGATACCATTACACCCCCGCACTAAAAAATTACTAAAAAGGAACCTATCCCCAGAGTTGTTTTGTGTTATTCAAAAAAACAAATTGATCAAAATATTACCTCCTGTTTCCTATTTTGAAATGCTGGCGCTGGAAAATTATTCTAAAATCATTTTGACCGATTCCGGAGGTGTGCAAAAAGAAGCTTTTTTCTTCAAAAAACCTTGCGTTGTCCTCCGTTCAGAAACAGAGTGGGTAGAATTGGTTGAAAATGGAACCAGCATTATTACCGATGCTGATGGGCAGCGGATTTTAGAAGCATACGATCATTTAGTGAATAAAACCGGTCTTTCATACCCTCCAATTTTTGGAGACGGAAAAGCTGCTGAATTTATTTGTGAGGAGATATTGAAAATAGAATAATAAATTTAGTCTATTACTTGCATTATTGTTATAAATTTTCTTTCTTGCATATATATATGAAAAAATTCCACCATTAATTAAATTATGAGAAAATTAATTATAGCAATTTTTTTAGTATTATCTTCAATACAGATTATTGCCCAAAATTGGATCCCTTTAAATCTGACAGATAAGTATAATTATAAATTAGACACTTCTACTATTATAACAAATACTATCTGGGTTGATTCAGTTTCTGTAGTAAATGGTGATTCTGTGTTTTATTTAAACAGGATCATAACAGATTGTGATACATGCAGTTTAGCGATAGGGGTCTATAATAATTCTTGTTATTTGGATACTATTTATCCTTGTGATAGTTGTTTTGCTCTTGAAAATCAGCCTCAATTCTTTCAGAGAAAAATGGTTAAAAAAGGTGATGGGATTTATTCTTTTGAGGACACAGCAAAATTTGTAATACTGTCCAAAGCTAAACAAAACGATACATGGATTTTCGATACTTTAAATAGTATTAATGCCCAGGTTATAAATATATCACTGGAATTAATTTTTGGAAATACAGACTCTGTAAAAATTATCGCTTTATCATCTAATGACACAATTAAAATCTCTAAAAATTATGGTATTTTATTGTTTCCTCATAAGTATGGAATGAATTCAAAATATTTTCTCACAGGTATTGAGGGTAGAAATTTGGGTGAGAAACTACCAGATTTTTGGGATATTTTTAATTTCAGTATTGGTGATGTTTTTCAATATAACGGTGATTATGGATATGCTGGCGATCAAAATATTTATACTAAAAAATATACTATTGCTTCAAAACAAGTCAGCGGAGATACCTTGTTTTATGAAATACAAGGAATTATTAATGGTACCTGGTGGGCCTGGAATCCATGGCCACCTCTATCTTTTCCGTATAATTATACTTATACAGATACACTCATTTATATTGACTCTGCTAATCATACGACAAATAAATATAATTACGAAAAGGTTGAAATGTGTAATCAATTAACTGGTGCGTGCTACCCAGCTTGCTTGATAAGTAAGCTCAGGGCAGGTATTGATGGTCAAAATTTAGTTAATAAAACTATAGGTGATATTGGGAATATTGATTATATCTATTATCCTTTGGATTCTTTCCCGGATATTCTTGGGAAACAACCATATATAGCTGCTAATACGATTGAAATTACATATACAGAAAGTTTAGGCAGGGTTTATTTTTCCCATTACTTTTTTGAAGGTTCAGAAGAAGAAAGTTTATTGGGTTATATAAAAGGAATGGATACAGTAGGAACAATAACACCTGATAGTATCTTATTGAAAATTAACAGCAACATCATTACAAGAAAAGATAATATTAAAATTTATCCCAATCCGTTTTTAAACAAAATATTCATTGAATATAAATTAGTAAACCCTGCTAATATAACTATTGAAGTTTACAATTTATTTGGGCAAAAAGTTATAACATTATTGGAAAATATAAAAAATGACGCTGGAACATTTAATGTTTCATTTGATGTCTCTAAACTTCCCAATGGAATTTACTTTTATACTTTACAAACCGAAAATTCCAGAATTACTAAAAGCATGATAAAAATGCAATGAATTAACACTCCCCAACGTTTTAATATTGCACTCACACCTTCATAATGTCCATCCCAAAAACACTTCTGATCTTTTCAACTCAAATAACCCCAAGGATCAATTACACCTTTAAGCTTATTTTTACAGAAATCCTGGGGCTTGATATCAGATTAACCGATAATATTGAAGAATTCAAATCCTACGAAGGCCCAAAGCTAAACTATTCAAAACAGTCAATAGGTGATGAATTATTCTTTTTTTCAGTAAACCTCTTATTTCAGACTGGTATAGAAAAACAGGATATTAACGTTTTTGACTGGGAAAATTGTAAAGTATTCTATCAAACTGAAAATAATTCCATTGTTCCATTTGACCCGTTTGCAGCTACTTTTTACCTGGCAGTTCGTTATGAAGAATATCTACCTCATAAAAAAGATAAATTTGGCAGATTTGAAGCCGATAAAAGCTTGGCTTATCAAAATGGGTTTCTTCAAAAACCGGTTATAAATATCTGGGCAAAAAAAATTAAGGATATCATTAAACAAAAATATCCTGACTATCCTTTTCCACAAAGATCGTATCAATATATTTCAACAATTGATATAGATCATGCCTATGCTTACCTTGAAAAAGGCTTTTTACGTACATTTGGTGCGTATGCAAGATCACTTGTTCATCTTGATTTTAATCAAATTGTTGAACGGTCTAAAGTATTGCTTAAAAAACTAAAAGACCCTTACGATACTTACGAATTTCAATTTTCTATTCAACAAAAATACAATTTAGAGGCCGTCTATTTTTTTTTAGTGTCTGATTACTCAAAATATGACAAGAATGTGCCAATCAATAGCACAAAATTCAAGGCGCTGATACAATCCATCGCTGAGTATGGCGCTATCGGTATTCATCCATCATTTACCTCAAATAATAATGGTTTGAAACTTGAAAAGGAAATAAACCGATTGTCAAAAGTGCTTAATAAGCCAATCACAAAAAGCCGCCAGCATTATTTAGTGCTCAATCTGCCGGATACATACAGAAATTTAATTAAATTTGGCATTACAGACGATTATACCATGGGCTATGCATCAGAACCAGGTTTCAGAGCAGGTATTTGTACACCATTTTGGTTTTATGATCTAAAATCGGAAAAAGAAACGAACCTGAAATTACATCCCTTTGCTGTGATGGATGGAACTTTAAAAGATTATAAGAAGCTGACCGCAGAAAATGCTATTTCTTGTATTCATACGTTAATTAAAGAGGTTAAAGCAGTAGATGGGACATTTATAAGCTTATGGCATAATCACTCATTAAGTAATGCCGGTGAATGGATTGGCTGGCGGGATGTTTATGAACAAATGATTGAACAATGATTAAATATTTAAAACATAATGAGATAGATAAAATTAAGTGGGATAGGTGTATTGAAAACTCAATAAATGGAATTATCTATGCTTATTCCTGGTATCTGGATACTGTTTGTGAACAATGGGAAGCATTAGTAGATGGAGATTACCAAAGCGTATTTCCTTTAACCGCAGGGCGTAAATATAGAATTAATTATTTGTATCAACCTCCTTTTGCACAGCAGCTTGGACTATTTTCAATCCATTCAATATCTGAAGATATGGTAAATCAATTTATTGAGACAATTCCTGCAAAGTATAAATTCAAGGAAATAAATCTAAACACTTGCAACACAAAAGAACATATACACTACACACAAAAAAAAAATATAACGCTTGAGCTGGATCTTAATAACGCTTATGAACATATTTATAAAAACTATTCAAATAACGCTAAGCGTAATATTAAAAGAGCAATCAGGAATGATGCTCGAATCAAAAAAAAAACATACTCTGAAGAAATTATTAAGATATTCAGAAATAACCGGGGCAAATTATTTTCTCACCTTAAAAATAAGCAATATGCAATTTGTAGAAATATTATTGATCTATGTATTGAAAAAGAGATAGGACAATCCTGGGGAGTAACTACGAAAGAAAACGATCTTTGTGCCGGAGCTTTTTTCATTGAGAGTAATAATAAAGTGATCTTTCTCTTTTTAGCTACAAACGAAGTTGCTAAAAAAATCGGTGCTGCCTCCTTTTTGATAGACAGGTATATTGAGGAAAATTCGGGAAGAAATGTGATCTTTGATTTTGAAGGCTCTAACGATCCGGATTTAGCTCGCTTTTACAAAAGCTTCGGGTCAAAAGAAAAGATTTATCTGCATATTAGAAAAAACAATTTACCGTGGTTTATTAAATGGATTAAAGGCTAATTTTTAATCAAATAATCAAACCGGTAATGAGCATACGGAAGATGAACCGGCTGTTCATAATATGTACCTTTTACGTTATATTTTTTACAAATTTCATCCAGTTCTTTGCAACTCCAAAATTTTCCCATTGTATTGGTTCCTTTCAATCTTCCTGTTAGGTAGTAGAATCTTGATTTGAAAGTTTTATAAAACTCCCACAGATGTTCCAGATTCGGTATATCACCTAAAAAAATCTTGCCACCTGGTTTTAAAACCTTCAGCATTTCAGCAATTGCCGCCATCCCTTTTCGAAAAGAGTCAAAATACTGAAAAGAAAAATAAAGCAAAATTTTATCAGCCTTCAAATCTACATATTTTGACAATCCCAGGGCATCAGCTTCAATATAATATATATTACTCTCAGCACAATACTTCGTAGCATTGTTTATCAAAATTTCAGAAATATCTATACCTATAATCTTTTCGCAGTTAGATGATATCCTTTGAGTGATCAATCCATTGCCGCAGCATACATCAATTAAAATATCGGTAGTTCTCAGATCTAACTTATTTTTTATGTGTTCTGCTATTAGCTCTAAAACTTCTTCATTGATAGGCTTATTATCTTTACTTGTCCGGGCAACCTGTTTATATAAGTCTTCATTATTGGCAGCTATTTTATTCCAAAAGTATTTCCAATTTCTCATTTGTAATTTGATTTATATCCGGCATAAATTCTATACAACACCAAAAACCCAATCAATTTCATCTTCAAAAATACAGGCACAATTGGTAAAATTAATGATACAAGCCTTTCATTGAATTTTGAAAGCAACAACCTGAATAAAAAAGGCTTTATACCTTTAGACGTCATCAGGCCAAACCAGAATAATTCTTTAAAATCAGGATGCTTTTTCCTGATGTAATTTAGATTTATCGCACCGAATTCCTGCATTTGATCAAGCGCAAAAGAGAGCGATTTGGTCATTACTGAATAGCCAACGGCCTCTTTGTTGAAATAAGTGGGTAGATTTGATTTTTTATGCAGGCGGTATGCAAATTCAGTATCACCACCACCGTATGTTCTCATATTAGGATCCTGGCCATCAATTTCAAGAAAGTATTTTGTTTTAAGAGCCACATTTCCTGTTGTCAGATATAGAAAGGGGATCTCCTCCACTTCTTTATATTTCCCTTTACCTCTCTTTTGCACATAATTTGCCCAAATATTTTTATCAGCATTTTTATAAATTACTTCTCCTACCGAAACACAATCTGTTTTTTCTAACAAACCATAATGCTGCTCTATTAAATCTTCAGAAGCTACAATATCCGAATCAAATATCAGCAAATAATCAGCCTTGAGGTATGGTATGGCAAGATTACGGGATGCATTACGACCACGGTTTTGGCCATTTGGATGTTGTAAGACCTTAAACACTAAATTAAGATCCAGTGATTCAAAAAATTCCAATGTTCCGTCAGTTGATCCATCTACACAAACAAAAACATTAAATGCTTTATACGTTTGATCTTCAAATGATTTAAGACAATTCTTTAATTCTACCAGATTATTGTACGTTGCTATAATTATATCAAATGACATCGGAATAGTTAAACTTTTCCTTTTGGGAATCTAAAACCTTCCCTTCTTCACATTTTAAAACTCTTGACGGATATTTTTCAATAAAAGTATAATTATGTGTTGCCATAAGTATTGCAGTTCCACTGTTATTAATTTCCATAAACAATTTTACAATACCTTGAGCTACTTCAGGATCAAGATTACCCGTTGGTTCATCAGCAAAAAGGATAAGTGGTTCGTTAATCAGAGCTCGGGCAATCACTACTCGTTGCTGTTCCCCACCTGATAGCTGATGCGGCATTTTTGATTCTACTGCGCCTAATCCCACACGCATTAATACATCTGCAAGGCGCTCTTTCATCTTAGCCCTGCTTTTCCAGCCGGTAGCCCTCATTACAAAGAAAAGATTATCAACAACGCTCCTGTCAAAAAATAGATGAAAATCCTGGAAAATAATCCCAATTTTCCTTCTTAACCAGGGTATCTCAGGACGTTTTATATTTTTGATCTGGAAACCTGCTACCGATGCGTTACCCAATCTTAAACGCAGGTCACCATACATGGTTTTGAGAAGAGAACTTTTCCCGCTGCCTGTTCTTCCTATTAAATAAACAAACTCACCTTTATTAATATCAAAAGACACATCATCAAGGACCTGTTTATCCTCCTGGTAAACAAAAACATCTCTCAAACATACTACTGGAGAGGAAGTGAATTCCATAATTCAATTTGAAAATTTGTGAATTTGAAAATTTGAAAATTAAATTATCAAATTTCCAAATTATCAAATTAGTTTTAGTTTACTGATCTTACCAAATGGAAGCTTATTGATAACCTTTTGCAATGCTTCTTCTTTCCCTTCCAAACCGTATTTACTTAAATTTCTTAAAGGCCTGTCAGCCCTGAAATAAGCTATCAGAATAAATTTATCATCCCTGAGCTGAATATAATCAGGTATTTTGGCCATGCCTTTTATTTTAACAATATACAATTTAGTTATTAGTTTGTTGGTTTTTAGTTTTAGTTTTATAGTTTTTAGTTTTAGTTACTTGGTTTCTTGGGTTTTGATATTAACTACAAAGGGTTCACTTTCTTAAAATCACTAATAAATTTCTCCAGTCCAATATCAGTCAGAGGGTGCTTGAGTAATCCCAGGATGACTTGCAGCGGACAGGTTGCCACATCGGCACCTATTTCAGCACATTTTACAAGATGCATAGTATGACGGATAGATGCGGCTAATATTTGAGTCCCGCAAAGGGCGGGATAATTTTGGAAAATAACCACAAGCTGTTCAATCAATGCCAACCCATCATTGGATACATCATCAATCCTACCGATAAAAGGCGATACATAATTAGCGCCTGCCTTTGCAGCTAATATTGCCTGTCCGGCCGAAAATATCAACGTGCAGTTAGTTTTAATTCCTTTTTCAGAAAAATATTTTAACGCTTTCACCCCATCTTTGATCATTGGCACTTTTACAACAATTTTCGGATCAATGGCAGATAGTTCATTGCCTTCTTTGACAATAGTTTCAAAGTCGGTTGCGATCACCTCAGCGCTTACATCACCATCTACAATATTACAGATCTCTTTATAGTGGATAAAGATATTATCCTTTCCACTGATCCCTTCTTTTGCCATGAGCGATGGGTTGGTGGTAACGCCATCCAAAACGCCAAGCTCTTGCGCTTCCCTGATCTCAGCAAGGTTGGCTGTGTCGATGAAGAATTTCATATTTAGTTATTGGTTCGTTAGTTTTTGGTTATAGTTTTATAGTATCTAAACCAGTTGCCATAACTAATTAACTAAAAAACTATAACCAAAAACTAAATAACTAAAACTAATAACCAAAAAACTAATAACCAAAAGTGGCAAATCAAATATCGCACCGCTACAACCGCCTACCCTTGCTTCCTTCCGGATCTGGGGGGGTTCAGCAGGAGCTGGTCGTATTGATTTGCCGGTACAAAGATACTATTTTAATTATTTTTAGCCAATATAATAATTTAAAAGTTTATTTTTGTATTTTAAATTTTACCTGTGTTCACCTACTCAAGTGTACTTCCATGAACATACGAAAAAACGAACACAAACATGAACTCACCAACACACCAACACATTATCATCATTGATTTCGGTTCTCAATACACCCAATTAATTGCCCGGAGAATACGTGAATTGAATGTATATTGCGAAATACACCCCGAATTTCCCACCATCACAGATAATATTAAAGGATTTATTCTTTCCGGCAGCCCCCGGTCAGTAAATGATAAAGATGCTCCGGATATTAACCTGTCTGCCATTCAAGGGAGGCTCCCTGTATTGGGTCTTTGCTACGGAGCACAATTGATCGCCCGCAAAGCCGGGGCTGAAATCTTACCTTCAAAGATCAGGGAGTATGGCAGGGCAAACCTGACATCCCGGCTGCAGGGGACTGAGAATAAATTAATGAACGGGATCACACCATCTTCGCAGGTGTGGATGTCGCACGGTGATACGATCTCAAACCTGCCAAAAGGGTACCAAATAATTGCCAGTACGGAGTCTGTTAAAGTAGCTGCTTACAAAATTAAAGACCAGGAAACTTATGGGCTTCAGTTTCACCCTGAAGTTACCCATACCACAGAAGGAAAAAAGATTTTCAAAAACTTCATCCTGAATATATGCGGTTGTGCCGGAAATTGGACGCCCGATCTTTTTATTTCTTCTACTATAGAAAAACTAAAAAGTGAATTAAGGAACGACAAGGTGGTATTAGGATTGTCAGGTGGAGTAGATTCAACGGTTGCAGCCGTGCTGATCAGCAGGGCCATAGGCGATAATCTCAATTGTATATTCGTAAATAATGGACTACTAAGAAAAGATGAATTCCGGTCCGTGCTGGAATCTTACAAAGAAATGGGATTAAAGGTCACTGGTGTTGATGCCAGTAAGAAATTTTATGATGCATTGGCCGGGCTTACCAAACCTGAAGATAAAAGAAAAGCAATTGGAAAAACTTTTATTAACGTATTTGACCAGGAAGCAAACAAAATAAAAGACGTAAAATGGCTGGCACAAGGCACAATTTACCCCGATGTAATAGAATCGGTTTCAGTAAATGGCCCGTCAGCTACTATAAAATCACATCATAATGTAGGAGGGCTTCCCGCTAAGATGAAGCTCAAGGTAACCGAGCCACTCAATACATTATTCAAGGATGAGGTGAGGGTAATAGGCAAACATTTGAATATTGACAAAAAGATACTCTCAAGGCATCCTTTCCCGGGCCCCGGTTTGGCAATTCGCATCCTGGGAGAAGTTACCAAAGAAAAACTAAGTGTATTGATGGAAGTGGATCATACTTTCATTAGTGGTTTAAAAAGAGAGGGACTCTATGATAAAGTATGGCAGGCCGGAGCTATGCTGCTGCCTGTGCAATCGGTGGGTGTAATGGGTGATGAACGCACCTACGAAAATGTTGTCAGCCTACGGGCAGTTACCAGCGTAGATGGCATGACCGCTGATTGGGCACATCTTCCTTATCAATTTTTAGCTGATATTTCCAATGAGATCATTAATAAGGTCAAGAGAGTGAACAGGGTTGTTTACGACATAAGCTCCAAGCCACCTGCTACTATTGAGTGGGAATGAGAGCGCATGGCGCAGAGCGGGAGGCACTATGCGCTCTGCGCCATGCACTTTTCATTCATTCAATACTTTGATGATTACATCACAAAATACTTCCGGCTCTTTGAGAAATGTAAAATGACCTGAATTTTGCAGCACGATCAATTCTTTATGCGGAGCTTCCAGCTCGTTGTAATATTTATCTAAAAGATTGCCGGGCGACACACCATCGTGTTTTCCCTGGATAAAATATACGGGGACTTCTACCTTTCTTACAGTTTTAGCCGGGGCATATTCCCATAATTTATCACCTTCGTTTTTGAGCAGGTTTTTATAATGATAAAATACACCAAAGCCATATTGTACCCAGCGAAAAAAACCATATTCAGGGGACTTTAAAATTGATTTAAAAAATTTTGATTGCGTTGTTTGGCCATATAAAAAGCCTCCGTACCTGGTGAGGATCGGGTACTTAACCGCAAAGCCTTTGATCGGGTTTTTGTAGGGAGGCTCGCCAAGTTTTTCAAGGCGTTTCAGGGCTTTTTTATCCCCTCTTTTTTGCGCTTCTTCCACAACAAATCTATGCGAAAACTTTTCCTGCTCCAGCATATCAACACCTTGCCCTGCTCCGATATAAGCATGGAGCAATTCTGGGTGTCTTTTTACGAGGTACATACCCATATAAGAACCCCACGAATGCCCAACTAAGTAAAGCTTTTGTTTATTGAATCTTTTGATTAAATATAGCATCAGCTCATGGGCGTCCTTTAAGGTTTGCTCTGCGGTTATGGATTTTTTCGGAGTTGACCAGTTATAGGACTTGCCTGAACCCCGCTGATCCCAATGCACCACCACAAACCTCTCCTCCAACTTTGCCTGAAACCTGTAGGCCAACCCATCATAAGGGGTACCCGGCCCTCCATGCAGAAAAAGCAAAACGGGATTGTTGATATTGTTGCCTCTTATTAATAATGCCTGTTTTACGCCTCCGATCTCCACTTTTTCCATCGAAGCAATACTAATTTCAACAATATTTCCCCCGGCATCCAAAAAACGTTTTGTTGTTGAACAGGCAGATGCGAAGTATATTAATCCTATACCGAGCAATACAAGGTTAAAAATTTTCACATTAAGAAATGTTTTAACATAAATTAGTCATTAGTCATTAGTATAGCGTTTCACTAAAATAATAACAAATAAAAAATAATTACTATCCTCAATTATTCATAAAATTCCAATTTCAAAATCCCAACTTCAAAATAAATCCCAAGTTCAAAATCCCAAACTCAAAATAAATCCCAAGCTCAAAATCCCAACTTCAAAATAAATCCCAAGTTTAAAATCCCAATTTCAGAACACAAAGTTACGATTTTCTGCTTAT
>VRUD01000049.1 GCA_019456305.1 Cytophagales bacterium
TTGCCACAAAAGCACAAAAACACAAAATCCCACTAAAAATTAACTAATTGATTTTCAGGGTTTTGTGGGATTTAGTGTTTTTGTGATTTGGTGGCATTTTTATTTTTTGGACTTATTAGAGTGGACTCAACTTTATTATTAAAATAAAACCTGACAAGGATCAATTTATAACCTGATCCTCATCATTATTCTCTCACTGCATATCTTAGTATTTTTGTTCATTATGTATTGGGATCATTTATCACATGATGAAATTAAGGATGTAATTTTTAAAGCAATTAATAAAAATTCTAATTACAAAACAGAACCCGTACTTGGAATTCCCGCTTCTTACCTTGATAAAGAAGAGTTTTATGATGATGCTCCTTTTTTGCAAGATGCCCCTTTTCTTACCTCATTGATAGCTAATCCGAATCACATAGGCTGCCATACTTTATCATCATCTCAATCTGAACATATTTTTAAAGGAACACAACAAATCGAAGTTGACCTTATCAGGATATGTGCTGAGGAAATTTTTGGAGGAGAACCTGATACCATTGATGGGTACGTGGCGACAGGGGGTACGGAAGGCAATATCCAGGCATGCTGGATTTATAGAAATTATTTTATAAAAAAATACGGTGCGAATTTGCGTGAAATAACCCTGGTATATTCTGAAGACAGCCACTATTCACTGCCCAAAGCGGCCAATGTATTAAATATAACCTCCATTGAACTAAAAGTTAACAAAATAAACAGGAAGATTGAAATAGTTTTACTTAAAAATGCTATAAAAAAAGCTGTTGAAAATGGTACTAAATATTTCATCGTAGTATTAAATATGGGGACCACTATGTTTGGTTCTGTTGATGATATAGAAAGCATCACCACTTTTTTTTATTCTGAAAATCTGAATTATAAAGTTCACGTAGATGCAGCTTTTGGAGGTTTTATTTATCCTTTTACCAATCCTGAAAGTAAATACACTTTTAAAAACCCAAAGATCACTTCAATCATTCTTGACGCTCATAAGTTGCTTCAGGCTCCTTTCGGAACAGGAATATTCCTTATCCGGAAAGGATTCATGCAATATGTGTGCACAGAAGAAGCCCGGTATATTCAGGGCAAAGATTATACGTTGTGTGGCAGCCGTTCGGGAGCCAATGCAATTTCAGTATGGATGATTTTGAGAACTCACGGTTCTGACGGCTGGAAGGTAAAGATCTCAAAGCTTATGGATAGAACTACTCATCTGTGTAATCAACTCAGTGAATCAGGCGTGAGGTTTTTCAGGAGTCCATTCTTAAATATTATTGCTATCAAGGCTGAAGATATTTCAGTAAAGCTTGCAAAAAAATACCACCTGGTTGCAGATACTTTTGAAGGGATCCCGCAATGGTGGAAGATCGTGATGATGGGTCATGTAAAGCAAGGTGTGCTGGACTCATTTATTTCGGATTTAAAAAGCTGGGCTGATACATGATAAGCCTTTGGAAAAAAAACTAAATTGAAGGAGGCTTTGCAAAACTCAGGGCTTACCGAAAAATAAGTTCCAGATTTTTGCGCACAAATTTGTTACAGATTTGGCTTATCCGATTGAGCAAAACCGCAGGAATAGCAGCGTTATTTTGAGGATTTTGCGATTGAGGATAAGTCAAAGATGTGGCAAAGTTGTGATGCAAAAATCGGAACTTATTTTTCGGCAAGCCCTCAATTGAAAACAAAAAAATACCACAAAGATTCATTGAACATTTTCTATGGATATAAATTTAATAAAAAAATACAACAAACCCGGCCCTCGTTACACAAGCTATCCAACAGTGCCATACTGGAATGAGACAGCCCCAACCCAGGATGAATGGAAATATTTAGTTAACAATACTTTTGAGAGATTCAACGAGCCCAATGGGATCAGCTTATACATCCACCTGCCTTATTGTGAAAATCTATGTACCTACTGCGCCTGTAATAAAAGAATTACGGTAAACCATCAAGTTGAGGAGCCCTATATAAAGACTCTTTTAAAAGAATGGGAATTATACCTTGATATTTTTAATGTAGTACCTCTAATCAAGGAAATACATTTGGGAGGTGGAACGCCTACATTCTTTAGCCCTGGAAATCTAAAAAAACTAATAGAAGGCATTTTATCAAAAGCTAAAATTGCCAAGCCCCCCTTTAATCCCTCCCGACCAAAGGTACCTGCCCGCCACTACGTTTTGGCAGGCGGGCGGGACAGGCCCAAAGTGGGGGGAACTGGCCAACCCCTATCCCCACCAGGAGGGAAAGAGGATGGCGAAGTCCCCCCCTTTGGAGGGGATTTAGGGGGGGCTTGTGAATTTGGCTTTGAAGCGCACCCCAACAATACTACTGATGAACATTTGAAAGTTCTTTTCGATTTAGGATTCAGGAGGTTAAGCCTGGGAATCCAGGAGTTTGACCCAAAAGTGCAGAAGATCATTAACAGGATACAATCGTTTCAAATGGTTGAAAAAGTCACGTCAGAGGCCAGGAAAATTGGTTATCAATCCATCAACTATGATTTGATATACGGCCTGCCGCTTCAGAACACCAAATCGATCATTGAAACTGTTGGTAAAGTAAAAAAACTAGTACCTGACCGAATCGCATTCTATAGCTATGCCCATGTACCGTGGCTAAAGTCAGGACAAAGGCTATTTACTGAAAAAGATTTACCCGATGAATTTGAGAAAAGAAGGATCTATGAAATTGGCAGGGAACTGCTTGAGCATGCAGGATATCATGAAATCGGCATGGATCATTTTGCTCTAAGGCATGACTCCCTTTACAAAGCAAAAATAAATAAAACTTTACACAGGAATTTTATGGGATATACGCCAGCAACTACAAAGCTTTTAATCGGATTGGGCGCATCTTCTATCAGTGACACATGGAATGGGTTTGCTCAAAATGAGAAGACAGTGGAAAATTATACTAATAGAATTGAAAAGGGGGAATTAGCAATTTTCAAAGGTCATATACTCAATGAAGAAGATCTGATATTGCGAAAACACATTTTAAATCTCATGTGTCGTTTTGAAACTTCATGGGAATCTACCAATCTGCGGCATCCATCACTTTATGAAGGATTGGATAGGTTAAAAGAGATGGAAGCAGGCAAATTAATTACCATTAACTCAAAAAATCTAATTGTTCATAAAAAAGGGCTACCATTTATAAGAAACATTTGCATGGCCCTGGATGCCAGATTATGGAAGAAAAAGCCGAAAGAGAAATTGTTTAGTAGTACAATATAAATTGTTACTGCGGTTTGCTTTTTTCCAGTTCCACCTTCTCAATATCATCTTTGCTCACAGGGGGGTTGGCATCAACTACAATTACAGAAGAATTAAATACCTTCAGATTGCGCAATATCTTTCCACTTTTCAGAACCACTTTAACAAACTGATACCCCATCCCATTTTCAGGCAATTCAAGCAGGTAGTTGGAGAATTTTTCGGGAAGATCAATAGTTTGAGATATCATGATAAGAAATTTTATAAATTAATACGCAATTGGAATCTTGATTTAAAGTTTTTTTTCACCCTGATACCAATACAAGATTAAGTGTGGACATCCCAACCCAATGCTTCAAAGAAAGGGTCAATATAATCTACCCGGGTTTGAGTTTCATTGTAGTCACCTCTTTTGTAAATATCAATATTTTCATCAAAGCGTTCAACGAGTTGAGATATAGTTTTATATGCCTGTTCTTTAGAGGTCATTTACCAATTTATTAACCCTTCAAATTTACAATAGCGCTCCCATTTTTCACATCCTCACATAATTCAGCCACGGTTTTCTCTGACAAAAGCTGCCGGATCTTATTTTTTACTATCTTAAAGTCGTTATGGATCGGGCAGGGATTTTTGTCCGAACACGTTTTGAGCCCTATGCCGCACTTATCAAATATGTCTAATCCGTCAACGATCTTTACAATTTCCAATAAAGTAAGTCTTTTAGCTGCAACATTAAGGTTAAATCCTCCATTTGGTCCTTTGGTAGAGTTTAAGATTTTATGTTTTACAAGCAATTGAAGTATCTTACTTAAAAAATGAGCAGGGATTTTTTGCGATTTTGCAATTGCGGTTAAACCCACTGCTTTATTGCTACTATGTAGTGTAATGTACAAAACAGCCTGCAGGGCGTATTCACATGAACGGGAAAACATAGTTTTAGATTGAAGTGAGGCACAAAGTTACAAAATTATTGCGAATTGTCCTGCCTGTCCCGATCCTATCGGGGAATACTCCTTTATTCCCTTCTAACAATTTTCCCAGACAGGCCTCCTTTTTTCTAAAAATGAATTAATTCCCTCATTTGCATCTTTTGTTTCCATTAATTGCTTTACGTACATCACTTCCAGCACCGGGAGTTTTTCCATAATGACCTGGTTAAAGACCGTTCTTGAAGATTTAACTGCGTATCGTAAAGATGAAGCACTTTTGGGAATAATATGTCTTGAAATCCATTCAGCAACTGCTGCTTCCATAGCTTCTTTATTCTCAAAAACTTCATTGACCAAACCCATTGCCTTTGCCTTCTCTGCCGTAATGATATTCCCTGTAATCAACAATTCTTCAGCATTTGCATTTCCTGTTTTTAATGGGATCAGCAGAGAAGCAGGCGGGGGGAAAACGCCCAAAACAATTTCAGGTTGACCCACCATCGCTGTTTTATCAGCAAAAAGAAAGTTGCAGATCAAAGTTAGTTCCATTCCTCCACCAAGACACTGACCGGAAATCTTAGCTAAGGTTGGTATGCCCAGGTCAATAATGATATAAAACAATGCATGGAAATTTTTTAACATTTCAGCCGCTTGCTCTTTTTTGTGCTCCTCAACACTAGCGCCAAAAGAAAAATTTTGGCCTTCGCCCTCAAAAGTGATGAGCTTTAGACCTTTACTTGACTTAAAAGAATTCAATGCTTTTAGTAATTCTTCCATCATTATACTATCCATTACATTGCCTTTGCCATCATCAAGAATGATACGGGCGACTGATTGGTCATGCGTATAGTGAAGTTTTATTTTTGTAAACATTTCTTGTTTCATATTTGAAACTGAGGCGAAATCGCTTCAATCAACTCGTCATTCCATTCTTTCCCCTCTGCTAACAACTGACGAAGTTTTATAAAATCAACTTCACGATTATCTTTTGGGCCTTCATTAAACGCCCTGAAACCGGCTTTAGCTTCTGTCATCATATTGAGCGCCAGCCAATCGCGATTGGTCTCTTTATTTTTATCCCAGTGTTCCAGCTTTTTCTTGCGAATGGAATTAATGGTCTTGCTCATGCAGTTCGGGAAAGTGTACATTAATTTTGTACAAAACTTCTCAATTGCATCATCCAGCAGAGATAAGTCAACTTCCCCGGATTTTAATAATTCTTTCGCTGCTGCCATTTCATCACCTTTTTTGAATGTACCATATATGATCTCTCCTTTTTCATTTACCCAATTATCAGTGTAAACCAAAGGGTTTGGAATATATCCACCATTCACTTTCAGGGCAGGAATAATTTCAGTCAAAAGCCCATGTCTGTATGCTTCATGGGCGCTCCAGGGATCACAAACAGTACAGGAGAACATAGCGCTTTCAACGCCAACAAATAAATGTAAAAAGTCGGTTGACCCTCCGTCCGGGGCGCTGCCATGCTTAGGACCTGCCTGCCCAAAACGCGCCAGATCCTGTGCAAGAGAGAAATCACAGGCCATTCCTATCTCCTGTCCTCCGCCAATGCGCATCCCGTTCACCCGGTTAACCACCGGCTTATCACACATCAATATGGCTGAAACCATGTCATTGAACAAGCGCATGTATTGCCTGTATTCCTGTGGATTGCCTGCATAGTACTCCGCGTATTCTTTGGTGTTGCCACCTGTGCAGAAAGCTTTATTGCCCGCAGCGGTAAATACAACCGCATTCACAGAACGATCATTAGATGCTTCCCCGAAAGCAAGTATGACTTCCTTTACCATTTGGGTGGTGTATGAATTGTACTGTTCGGGATTATTCAGAATGATCCAGGCATTGTAAATCCCTTCCACAAGTTTACCTTTTTTATCAAGGCATGAACGTTTTTCGAAAATGATCTCAGCGTAATCTGTCTCTGTTAAATTGTGGTTTACTAACATAGTTTTAAAGTTTTAAAATTGTTTATTAACATAACAATAAATGAGTATTCGCTTTTGTACCTAATGAAATCAATGTATAATTTAATCTCTGCACTCTGTTGTAAAACTGCATGGCTGCATGAATGCATGGAAGAATCTAATCATGCATTCATGCAACCATGCAATATTTGGAGTGTAGGTATATCTGCGTCTAAAATAATTATAAGTATTTTGCGGATAGCCATATAACTATATTTAAAAATCCGGCACCAGCACCGGGCGTTTCGTATATTTATGTTCCAGTGTATTTTTGAAAACCTCATTGATCTTTGACATGGGAAAAACCTGTATAAACCTGTCAATTTTGAGTTGATCGCTGGCTACCAGGTCAACCACCTCAGGATATAACTCAGGTTTGCATCCCCATGTACCAATAAGCTTTGCGTCAAAAGCCATCAGATTGCTTAATCTTACTTCCAGCTTATCCATTGTAAAACCGACAATTGAAAGGGTTGAAGCGAAGGTCAGCAAAGCGAATGCTAACTCCTGCCCTGCTTTTGTGCCTGACATTTCAAATATTTTCCATCCGTAACGAGATACCTCAAGTTCTTGGACAATTTCTTTAACCTTTTCCTTTATGCTTTTAACATCAAGGCCTTTAATATTTAAGATGGCATCAATGCCATTATCTTCAGCTATCTTCAGCTTTATATCATCAACATCAAGCGCCAGCACTTTTGCGCCAATTATTTTGGCTATTTGTGCACCATATATCCCTACCCCCCCTACTCCAACCACAATTGCAAGATTCCCTGCTTCCAGTTCAGATTTTTTTATTACCTGGTAAGGAGTGGATATTGCATCGGCAATCACCGATAGCTGCTCCAGGGAATATTTCTCCAGCACTTTATCAGGCACACTGCATAGATATTTATAAGGCACCTTGATATGCGAAGCAAAGCCGCCATCAAAGTCATTTCCCGGCATTTGCTGGTTCCGGCAAATATTGCTTCTGCCCTTTTTGCATAATTCACATTCGCCACAGGGCAATACAGCAGGAATGATCACTTTTTTATTCATCCATTCCTTTGGCCCTTTAACCACCGTACCACTGATCTCGTGCCCTAAAGTGAGCGGCAGCTCATGTTTGGTTTTTACCCCAAAATACCAAAAGCTCAGATCGGTGTGACAAACACCACAGCCGGCTACTTTTACTAACACCTCGCCTGCTGTCAATTCAGACATAGGTTTTTCTGCAAGCACTAAATTTTCTTTAAGCGCTGTCATTTGCCAGGAGTAGATTTTGTTATTGTTCATGTACTTATTAGAAAACACAAATTTATAAAAATAATTCGGATATTTATATCTAAAACTATTTTATTTTTTTAGCTTTACGCTACTAAAAAGGTAATCATAATCAAATAAAAAACTCCAAGCTCATCATTGACGGCAATGAAGCTGCTGCACATATCGCTTATAAAACAAACGAGATATGTGCTATTTATCCCATTACCCCTGCCTCTCCTATGGGGGAATTTGTTGATCTGTGGTCATCGCAGGGGAAGAAAAATATTTGGGGTGATGTACCAAAGATAGTGGAATTACAAAGCGAAGGTGGCGCTGCAGGAACGGTTCACGGGGCGCTTCAGGGGGGAGTCATGACAACTACATTTACTGCATCACAGGGACTTCTATTAATGATCCCCAATATGTTTAAAATTGCCGGGGAATTAACTCCTACGGTTTTCCACATTGCAGCCCGTTCAATTGCTTCTCATGCACTTTCCATTTTCTGTGACCATTCCGATGTGATGGCAGTCCGTTCAACGGGTTTTGCCATGTTGTTTTCCAGCAGCGTTCAGGAAGTAATGGATATGGCTTTGATCGCACAGGCATCCACCTTGAGATCCCGTATGCGGTTTGTCAAAGTACCAGACGATCATTTATTAATTTATTAACCAAAGATCATTTGGGTTTCTGCACCACAAAAACTTGAAACGGCATGAGCGGCAAACCTATTCTTTTTTCAAAGATCAATTTAGCTCCTTTATCAGTCAATGAAGGAAGGATTGTTACCGGGCGGCAGCCCAGGCTTAGCCGCGGGAAAAGCCAGATAATTTTTTCCAGGCCATGAGCCAGCCAGCGAATAAAAGGATTTTGTGGTTCAACAGAATGTACCACTGCGAGCCGTCCTCCCGGCTTAACTACCCGGTAAAGTTCCAGCGCCCCTTCCACTGGGTCATATAAAGGGCAGGTACTATAGGTTGAAAGCACAGCATCAAATTCATTAATAATTAACAAAAAAATCAGGGTAAATTTCCTTGGGTAATTAAAAATTGCTTCTCAAAAATTATGATAGACAATGGATAATCTTCTAATAAATTTGCAATTTCAGCATTTTTTTTACTCATCCTGTGTTTTGAAACTGTAACATTTAAAAACAAGCTACCAGCACCCCCCTCCCCCCCCGAGGGAGGGGCTTTTGCATCCCATTTCCCTCCTGTAGGGGATAGGGATTGGCCAGTTCCCTTCCCCCAGGGGGGGAGGGGGCGGCTGGGGGGAATTTGATACTCAAACCTGAATTCTCTTTCTTCAAGAGGTTTTAAATTGTTATCTGATATTTTTTTTGCTTTAGGATACCATTGCCATTCTTCCCCTATTCTGTATTGTTTTTCTTTTAAAATATTACCATCTGTATCCTGGATCTTAAAACTCACAATAAAAAACCTTTCAGGGTCGCCAGTCGGAACAGAATGCCCTGCAAAACTGTTTTTTAATATCAGCTTATATTTAATTATTTTCCGTATTGTGCCTTCAGTGTTGTCAGGTGTTTCCACCTGGCATTTTATTTCCAAACCATTTAAACCACTCACCTTCATCCCTTTAAATTTAGGAATACCTGAACCAGGGAAATTATGAAAGTGTGACCTTCTTTCATCAAAACCATTTGCCTGCCCGCCATATACTGCTGCTTCTGCCGGCAGGCGGGCAATTTCTCTTATAGTAGCCGGCATATGGCATGTAATACAGGTTTTTCCGGCTTTACTTGCCCAGTTATTCTTCCATTCATCACCTGTTTCAAAAGTGCAGACCAATACCGGATTTAATTCATCAACAACATTATGACAACTCATACAAAGTTTTTCAGACAGAAATTTCTTATCCGCTATGGTTTTATGCGGTGCATTTGTATTTCCAATCGTGCCAATCACATTGCCGTTCCTGATATGACAGGTTGCACAGCCAATACTTTCCTGCTGTAAACTTTTATCAAAATAAGGATTGTTCTTTTTTACCGGTTGCCGGTAATCTGCGTTGATCAATCCTGTAACAATAAATTCCTGCTGATTCTGCAAAGGAGTATGACAATTGATACATACAAAAATTTTTCCATCTTTTTTCCATTCTGCCTGAAACTGTAAATCCTGAAAAGCGAGTGCATGCGTAGATTGTTTCCATTCACTATAAATTTCCTGATGGCACTGCCCGCAATCTCTTGCTTTTAAAGAAGCAAGCCCTTTGGGTATTAATTGGTTAGGAATTGCTTTTTCCCAGTGTTTGGTTAAGGCAGTGGTATCATTAATTGTTGATGTTTGTTCATTCCCGTTGTTATTAGTGCAAATTGATAAAACGAAGGTTAATTGAAAAAGGATGATTATTTCAAGGATGAATAGTTTTTTATTTAAAATCATAGTCACTATTCTTATAAGTTAGCATTTTCAAATAACACAGCAGTCCCTTGCCCCCCGCCAATGCAGGCGGAAGCTATGCCGTATTTTACTTTCCTGAGATTCATTTCTCTTGAAATTGTCAATG
This sequence comes from Cytophagales bacterium, assembly GCA_019456305.1. Taxonomy (NCBI): domain Bacteria; kingdom Pseudomonadati; phylum Bacteroidota; class Cytophagia; order Cytophagales; species Cytophagales bacterium. The sequence continues at coordinate 9,934 of VRUD01000049.1, forward strand.
AAAGTCGCACTCCGGTTGCAGCCAACGGATGTCCAATTGCAATGGCGCCACCATTTACATTGGCTATATTTCTATCAAACCGTAATTCTTTTTCACATCCTATAATTTGCGCACTAAAAGCTTCATTGATCTCTATCAGTCCGATGTCTTCCATTTTCAAACCTGCTATTTTTAGTAACAAGCTGATAGCAGGTACCGGGCCCAGTCCCATTACTTTAGGGTCAATACCGCATGAAGTAGAAGCGGTCACTTTAGTTAATGGTTTTAAATCGTTAGCGGCAATAAAATTTTTACCAGCCACAACAACTGAAGCTGCACCATCTACGATCCCGCTTGAGTTACCGGCAGTTTGAATGCCATCTTTTGTAAATACAGGGTGGAGTTTTGACAGCGCGTCCATACCGGTTTGCCTGACATTTTCATCAGTAACAAAATTCTCAACTTTTTTGGGCAGGCGGACCTTTCTTGGTTTCAATCCATCCACTTCAAAAACGACAGTGTTCAGCGAAACGACCTCATCTTTAAAAAACCCTCTTTCAATAGCTGAAATTGCCCTATCAGATGATAATTTGGCAAATTCATCTGCTTCTTCGCGGGTGATATTGTGCTTTTTAGAGATATTCTCTGCCGTAAAGCCCATAGAGAAACCGGCAGCAGTATCATCCAATGATTCCCAAAGCATGTCTTTAAAATCCGGCCTGCCCAACTGGTAGCCCATCCTGTTGCCAAAACCTGCCGTGGGAGCTAATGACATATTTTCTGTTCCTCCGCATAATACCACACCGGCTTTGCCCAGGGTGATCTGTTCGGCACCTGTGATAATGGTCTCAAAACCGGAACCACAGATCCTCTGTACCATGATCGCAGGAACCTCTTCTTTTACACCTGAATATAACGCAATGTGTCTTGGAAGAAAATAAGCATCTGCTGAGCTTTGCCCTACATTAGCTATTACCACCTGGTCAATATCACCGGCTTTAACCCCGGACCTTTCAAGTGCCGCTTTACAGGCAAAAATGCCCAGGTCTGTGGGTGAAACACGGGCCAATGTCCCGCAGAGTTTACCAAAGGGAGTTCTTGCTCCGTTTACGAGGTAAATGTCGTCATAGACGATGCCGACACCTTTTTGTTTGTCGTGATAAGCATTCATTTTAAAATTCTTATATTTAAACAGTATTTGAAATAAACAGGGGGTAAGAAGGTATTAATCACAGTGAAATAAAATGACGATTGTCAGGTTTTGCTATTTAAATAAAAAAATCTTGCAAAATATAATACAACCTAAAAATCTAAATTAAAAAAAACAACTTAAATTGTAAGCATTATTAACATCATGCATCAAATTATCAGTTACTGGATGCTGGTTACTGGGTGCTGGTTGACCCTATTATTATTAATTTTTGCAACATATTGTCTTAATGCAGCTCTTTATTCACAATAGGACGTACTTTTCCTCTTTTTAATTTAGATTTTTAGGTACAAATATTTTGTAATATTGTATGTTCGTTTTTTTATTAAAATAAAATGAATATCCTTGCATTATGAATACTACTGAATTAGATATATACGAACTGTTAAAACTAAAACTTGGTGAAAAAGAAACTAAGGCGCTTTTTTCATTTGTTGGAAGTAAAATAGAGGATCAGCAGGATACATTAGCTACAAAACTTGGTATAGAAAAATTAAAAGCCGAATTATTAGTAGTTAAATGGATGTTAGGAGTAGTTTTGGCAGGTATCATTTCTCTTGTATTAAAAGCATTTTTAGTTTAATGTAAAGAGTAGGCAAAACTTTTAAATTTAACAAATATTATGAAAAAATTAACTTTAACATTCGCAGCAGCATTATTAATTATTCAATATGCAATAATCAATAATCAATCGCAGGCACAGTCCAAAGTCTTCATCCCAGACATCAACTTCCGCTTTTACCTCAATACAAACTATCCCACTTTTATGGATGGTTCAGGCGACAGTTTGCTAATTGACTCCGCGGCAACTCTGACCAATTTGAATTGCACCGGTCAAAGTATTGCTGACCTTACGGGAGTGGAATACTTTGTTAATATTACAAATCTTGATTGTTCTTGGAATCAATTAACTTCCCTGCCCGACCTAACGAATAATACTGCTTTGCAAGGGCTTTTCTGTTATGGTAATCAATTAATCTCTTTACCTGACCTTACTGGCAATACCGCTTTGTCGAATCTTGATTGTAATGGCAATCAATTAACCTCCTTGCCTGGTTTTACAAATAATACCGCTTTGCAATGGCTTGTTTGTTATGATAATCAATTAACCTCCCTGCCAGCCCTTACGAATAATCCCGCTTTGCAATGGCTTTGGTGTTATAATAATCAATTAACTTCCCTGCCTGCTCTTACGAATAATACAGCTTTAGTGGATCTTTATTGTTATAATAATCAGCTAACCTCCCTGCCTAATCTTACAACCAACACTGCTTTGCTACGGATTCGTTGTTATTTTAATCAATTAACCTCCCTGCCTGACCTTTCGAATAATACCGCTTTGATACAGCTTTTTTGTTATAATAATAAATTAACTGCCCTGCCTGACCTTACGAATAATACCGCTTTGGTTCAGCTTTGGTGTAATTTTAATAAATTAAACTTTTCATCTGCAAGAGAGCTAAGAATAGCTGATACCATTTCAACACTTACCATGTATACTTACAGCCCTCAAAACCCTTTTGGTACACCGGCTACTTTTGAACTAGATACAGGAGATACGATCATTTTAAGCATTGCCAGTCAGGATTCAGCGTTAAGCTACCAGTGGTTCGTGGGAACAGATACCATTGTTGGCGCTACGGATACATTTTTAATACTTGCGAATGTTACTGTGGCTGAGAGCGGAGTTTATAGCTGCAAGTCTTACGGCACAGCATTAAATAAACCGCCAATGACATGGAATCCGGGCATCAGCAGCTTTGTTTCAGAGTTTTTCATAGTAATCGTTGGACCAAGACTCAAAGCCTTCATCCCAGACATCAACTTCCGCGATTTTCTCAATACAACCTACCCCGGTTTTATAATAGGTGATAGCTTACTTACCGATTCAGCAGCTACTATCACGGGTTTATTGAGTTGCAGTGGTCTAAATATTGCTGACATTACGGGATTAGAATGGTTTTTTAATATTCAATGGCTCCATTGTTATAATAATCTATTGACCACTTTGCCTGACATGTCAGCCTTTACAAATTTAAAATGGTTGCATTGCTATGATAACCAATTAACCTCTTTGCCCGATCTGTCGGCAAGTACAAACATACAACAACTCTATTGTTATAATAATCAATTAACCGCCTTGCCTAATCTTTCATCTCCTAATTTTTCTTTGCAAAAGTTATATTGTGAATATAATCAACTAACGGCTTTACCTGATCTTTCTTCCCACTTTGTTTTGCAAAGATTGTATTGTAATGATAATCAAATTACCAGCTTGCCAGATCTCGCCAATACAGACTTAGCGTGGCTTTATTGCTGGAGAAATAAATTAGACTTTTCAGATGCAAGAGAGTTAAGAATAGCTGATGCCATTTTAACACTTACCGCTTATGCCTACAGCCCTCAAAACCCTTTTGGCACAGCCGATACTTTTAATCTGAATACGGGCGATACACTCATATTAAGCATAGCCAGCCAGGATTCTGCGTTGAGCTACCAATGGTTTAGGGGAACGGATACGATAACGGGTGCAACAGATACCCTTTTAATAATTCCCAATGTACTGCTCACTGATAGCGGAATTTATACCTGCAGGTCTTATGGTACAGCGCTTGGTAGCCCCCCAATGATCTTTGGACCCGGCATCAGCAGCTTTATTTCAGAGCCGCTGACCGTAAATATTCTTTCAGCGTCTCTTTCTGCTTCAATATCTTATCAACAAAATGTTTCCTGTAATGGCGGGATGGATGGAGAAGCAGCAGTAACTGTAACTGGCGGCAGTCCCCCATATACCCTGCAATGGTCCGATTCATCAGCACAAATTACGGACACTGCATATAGTTTGTTTGCAGATATTTATTATGTTGTGGTAACAGATTCATTGGGCGCTGTTGACACTGCACTTCTAACAATTACTGAACCACCTGCCATCACCGGAAGCCAAACCCTCACCATCTGTGCAGGTGACAGCGTAATAGTGGGAACCAGTGTTTACAATACTACCGGAGTTTACACCGATATATTCACAGCATCCAACGGCTGCGACAGCACATTCACCACTAACCTAACCGTTAATCCATTGCCAATCGTCAGCTTTACCGGCTTAGACACAAGCTATTGTCTTAATGATGCCGCAGTAACCCTTACAGGCACACCAACAGGCGGAACATTCAGTGGCACAGGAATCAGCAGCAGCCAGTTCAACCCTGCCAATGCCGACACGGGAACACACACAATCACCTACACTTATACTGATGGAAACAACTGTACAGACAGCATCTCCCAAAATGTAACAGTTAATAATTGTTTAGGCATCAATGATCAATCATCAATAAACAATGATCAATTAAAAGTATATCCCAATCCAAACACAGGTGAATTCACCGTAACATTCAAAATAACAGAAAAGCAAAATATCAACCTCAAAGTAATTAACATAAAAGGCCAGGTAATTTATGAAGAAAATCTAAGTGATTTTACGGGCCAGTATCAAAATAAAATAAATATGAGTGGCTACCTGCCTGCCGGACAGGCAGGTGCAAAAGGAATTTATAATTTACAATTATCAACTAAGGAGAAAACTATCAACAGAAAGATAATTCTTGAATAATAGTTGGTCCCAAGTACTCGGGAGCAAAAGGCAATTGGCAATTAGAGCACCATATTGCCAACTGCCTTTTGCCAACTGCCTATTTCTTCCTATACAGGCATTCAACGATCTTCTTATTTGTTTCAGCATCACCAATACTTATCCGCAACGAATTTTCTTGTCCGAAAACATCCAAATTACATACTAATATTCCTTTGTTTTCTAATTGCTTGAATGTTCTTTCTTTGTTTTCATGCCGGTCAAAATACATGTAAATAAAATTTCCCTGGGAAGGAATTACATTATACCCCAAATTTTTTAACTTTTTCCTTCATATACGATTGGTATAAAGTGGGCCGTAAAATGCCTTAAAAATTCCGGCTCATAAGTTATTTTAATCCCTTCGGTAGTTTCTTTGTCCTGTAATATTTCTTCAAATATGTCTATCACATAATCAATGTGGCTTTGGGTATATACTCTTCTTGGAATAGCCAACCTCACTAATTCCATAGCAGTGGGGATGAGTTTGCCATGTTCATCATATTTACCAAACATCACCGAACCAATTTCACAACACCTGATCCCGCCTTTGATATACAATTCACAAACCAATACCTGTCCGGGATATTGCTCAACAGGTATATGAGGATAAAAAGCTTTTGCATCTATGTAAACGGCATGACCCCCTATGGGCATTAGGATGGGTATGCCCATTTTGTGCAATTTTTCTCCCAGGTAATTTGTGCTTTTTATCCGGTATTTGAGGTAATCGCTATCAAATACTTCCTGCAAGCCGATAGCAATCGCCTCCATATCCCGCCCTGAGAGCCCTCCGTAGGTAGTGTATCCCTCAGTAATGATTAATAAATTAATGCACGCATCAGCAATTTGTTTGTCTTTCAATGCCAGGAATCCGCCCATGTTAACCATGCCGTCTTTTTTGGCGCTCATAATGCAGCCATCTGCCAGAGAAAACATTTCCTGTGCAATTTCCTTGTAGGACTTTTTTTCATATCCTTTTTCCCTGTGATTGATAAAGTAAGCATTTTCAGCTATCCGGCAGGTATCCAGGATAAAAAGAATACCATGCTTACTGCAAATCTTACTGACATCTCTTGCATTTTCCATGCTTACAGGTTGACCACCACCAGTATTATTGGTAATAGTGAGGATGACAGCACCTATGTTTTCAACCCGGTGCTTTTGGATAAGCTGTTTTAGTTTTTCTGTATCCATATTCCCTTTAAAAGGATGATATATTGAGGGATTATTTGTCTCAGCTATAGGGCAATCAAAAGCTTTAGCGCCTGAAAATTCAATATTGGCACGGGTAGTATCAAAATGGGTATTGTTGATAAATACTTTTCTTTTGCCGCCAAGAGATCCATATAATATGCGTTCTGCCGCCCTGCCTTGATGAGTGGGTAAAATAAAGGGATAGCCGGTTAAGTCCCGGATCACTATTTCGAGTTTTTCCCAGCTTTTAGCCCCTGCGTATGATTCATCTCCCTGCATCATAGCAGCCCATTGGTCAGAACTCATTGCTGATGTACCACTATCGGTAAGAAGGTCAATCATCACCTGTTTTGACTTTAGCAGGAATGGATTGTAAAACGCTGCTTTTAGAAACGCTTTGCGCTGAGATGGAGTGGTCATTGGAATGGGTTCAACCATCTTTATTTTGAAGGGTTCTATAATGGTTTTCTGCAACATGTTAATTTACTTTTAAACTTTTTTCTATAAACCTCCTTTTAGGCAGCAGTTTGAGTTAATTAAGAGAAATTTCTTATCTATGCACAAATTCAGCTTTTGCCCTGGCTCCTTCTTTCATGAATGTCTCCAGGCCAATTTTCATATCCTCTGTATTGATGCATTCACCAAACAACTTTGCTTCCAATTCAAGTCCTTCTTCAAGGGACATTTTAGCGCCTTCATAAATTGCTTTGGTAAGAATTCCGTCAATCTTTTTGCTCAGATGACCGATGTTGATTTCAGGTACTCCCCCGTTTCCGGCCAGTGGTACTTCCTGAAGTTGTTTAATATCAATTTCTCCGTTTGCAACCTGTCTTATAAGGTTGACAGCTTCTTCAATAAGCTCTCCTTCAGCCTCTTTATGAACCAAACCAATTTCGGCTGCTTCTTTAGACGAAACTGTACGTCCTGTTCTTAATATTTCACCGGCTTTATCCAAACCGATCAACCTGGGCAGGCGCTGTGTCCCACCGGCACCGGGAATAAATCCGAGGTTCACTTCGGGCTGGCACACCACAACCGGCATGTTCTTTTTGCAGATTCGCAATGTACAAGCCATTGCCAGCTCATTGCCTCCACCAAATGCAAATCCATTGTAGGCGCAAACAACCGGCTTTTTAAGATTTTCGATATAGTTCAAGACACTATGGAAGTTTTTGGAAGATTGGTAGCCCTCTTCGGGAGTTTTACATTGCGCCAGCTCTTTAATGTCAGCGCCTGAAACAAATGCCTTGTTACCAAAGCCGGTAAGAACCGTGCCGATGATAGATGAGTCATTCTCAATTTCTTCAAAATGTTTGCGGAGTTCGTTCAGTACAGTGTTGTTCAGAGCATTTAAGACCCTGGGGCGCTTGATGGTTAGCACAGCAATGTTATTTTTTCTTTTTTTTATCACATTTGAAATTTCCCACTTTCCTGTTTTTGCAGCCACTTTAAGACTACCAGGTACTTCAAATCCATAGTGTTCATTGCAAAATGCCTGTACGGCAGATAATGCTTTGCGGACTTCCATTTTATTCATCATTGTAAATGGAGCTTTTATGACCAAAGCAATTTCACAAGCCATATTAAGGTCGCTTATATCACAAATTCCCAAATCCAGTATATAGGATGCCAGGCCAAAATAAGCGCCCAGGAACTGCTTCGTCAACGCTTCTTCTTTTTCGGAAACTACTTCCACTTTTTCATCTCTTGAAGCGATGTCCCAGCCGGTATTGTTTTTCACTGCCTCCTTTAAAGCGTTGGGCGACCTGAACCAGGGCATCAGCAATTTGTTCATTTCATCAAGCCCGTGGTTGGTGATGGGGTTGCCTCCTGTCAGTGTTAAAGCAGTGAACGGACCAACGCCCAATCCCAGGGTTTTCATCGCAACGGCATCAATCTCTTTCACGGTACCGTATCCTTTTTCCAGGCACAAGATTGCGGTCTGGCACAGCCCTTCAAAGATGGGGTCAATGGCATATCCGTAAGAACTTTTGACCTTTATCGGTATTTTCCCAATGGATTCGTAAAAGCCCAGCAAAGTTTCTACAAGTTCTTTATCAGTTTTATCAGAAGGGATTAATTCAACTACCGGGTTTCTTTCGGCAGGAAAAAAGTAGTGTATCACCAAACTCCTGCTTTGATCTTTGATGTTCTTAAAGATCACTTCGGGCTGCATGTGTGATGAGTTGGAGAAGAACAGGCACTTATCATCACAAATGCTTTCCACCTGTTTGAAGATGGCATCTTTGATGTTTTCGTCTTCAGTAGCCGCCTCCAGCACGATTTCTGAGCCGGAGATTGCCTGGTAATCAGTTGTGTAGGTGATGGAGGTTTTCATGGTTTCTGCCATTTCCGGCTTGAAAGCGCCTGTTTCAACTCCTTTGGCGATCTTCTTCTCAATTTTTGCTTTTGCTTTTTCAATAGCTTCTTCAGCAATGTCAACTATTACTAATTTCACATCATGCTTCGCGAAAACCTTTGCAAAGTGTAATGCAATGTCGGGGCCTATTTGCCCTGCTCCGATTATAGAAAGTTTTGAGATGGAGAGGTTTTTGTACTGATAGCTCATGGTTTTTATAGGTTTAATACTTTTTTATTTTTCAGTTGTTTGTTAAATATATTTTTGGCGATTATTGCTGCCCCCAGTGAGGTAATATATTGCGGGTTTTCGACTATATGCACTTCATTTTGAAACTTTTCTTCCAGGAGTTTTTTCAGGTGAGGATGGTGGGCAATTACACCGCCTATCATGTAAACGGGAACTGCCGTATCTACTCTTAGCTTTGCCACCCTGTTGGCAATGGAGATATAGATCCCCTTTGAGATGTCTTCAATTGGAACGCCATCAAAGAGCCATCCCATTATCTCTGTCTTGGCGAAAACGGTACAGAAGCTATTGAGCTCTTTTTTGAAATCGGATTTAGATGCAAGGTCGCTCATTTCCCGGGTCGTAATTTCCGCCCGCTCGGCAATCTCTGTGATAAATGCCCCCGTACCTGCAGCACATTTATCGTTCAAATAAAAACTGTCTACCTGATCCCGCTCATCACACTTTATTACCTTAATATCCTCTCCTCCGATATCAATGATGTTTTTAACCCCGGAATAATGCTTTGCTGCTCCCGCAGCAGCACAATTTATTTCTGTTTTTATGATATCGGCATCAGGAAAATGTTTGCGGCCATAACCCGTTGCACAGCTATATTTGACGGGAAAATCCGATTGAATCATCTGCAGCACATGTTTTAAAGCAATTTTCTCCCGGTTCAAAGTTTGCAGTGCATGTTGATATATGATTTTCCCGCTATCATCAATTACAGTAAACTTAGTATAGGCAGACCCGAGATCAATGCCCATAAAACAATGCCTGGCTTTTGAAGGGGTATTTTTCTTATTTTCCTTAAAGATATTTAGACCTGATTCTCCTTTATATGGCAAATTATTATTGCTGACAGGTTGGTATAATAATTGTTTTTGTGTAATGGCTTTCACCAAACTTGTAAAGGTGAGATTCAAAGGCGTTTCGATGCGATGTTTTTTACCATATTCAACAATTTTACCATTGAAGTAATCTATTTCGGTTTCCCTGTTATTGATCAGGTCAACTGCCAGGGAAGGAAAGTGATCACCGGCATTTTTTAAATAACGCAGGCATTTTTTGATAAAGCCAACTCCAAATTTTATTTTTTTTGCTTTAGCCACCTCTACCGCTTCTTCAATAACCCGTTCAATAAGCTGTATGGTATCGGGCATTGCCATTGCTTCTGCCATCGTAAATTTTCCAACCCCGCATAAAGCGCTTAATGAAGAATTAAGGATGGTTTTTTCCCAACTTCTTTTTAAAATCTCAAACGAATCCACAACCTCGGTTTGCAGCTTTACCTCGTTAAGCCATGCTCCAAAAAACTTTGCTGTTTTCTCCTGGCTATCGTCTATAGAGGCAATATAATTGGGAGGATTGAAAAAGGTAACTTTTACTACGTTAGGCGCCTGAAGATTGCCTGCAAAATTGAGCACCATGCGCAAGGTTTGAGATTCACCGAAAACAGCGGCAAGGATTTGTTCTACATCTATTCCATTTTGAGCGCTAAGAACACAGAGCTTGCCGTTTTTAAGCATTGCTGCCTCTTTCACCACACGGGGCATTTGGTGGGTTTTTAAGGAAAATATCAGCAGGTCCGGATCGTGGCCGGCTAATTCACTGATGGATGTACATATATTTTTGAAAGGGGCTTGTTTGTTTATTACACCTTCCAGGCGAAGGCCTTCTCTCCGTACCAGGTTGATTTTTATTTTGTCAATATCGCAAAGCACAACTTCACACCCGGCTTCCTGCAGGTGCACTGCTAAGATCATTCCTACCGGGCCCAAGCCGATGATGCCGATCTTTTGAGGCGTCTTACCTACAGATCGTTTTATTTTTTTATTACGGATACTCATTTAAAACTTTTTGACTTTCTAATTGTTCAATAAATGTCTCGATTTTTGTAATGGACTGTCCTTCTGAGAAAAAACGCAGATCACACAGGTCACCTTCTATCACGAGGTATGGGATGCCTGTTTCTTCTTTAAGCCGTAAAGGCAAACCAAACCGGGCGTTTGAATTGTTGAAACAGGTTTTTGCATCGTGGAATATAATGCCATCTATGTCATACTCCTCTATCCAGGATTTAAAGAATTCCATCTTTGCTTTTTCACTTCTATTAATGAAAATCTGTGTATAAGCCAATGCAGATGATTCAAAGGGCTTCTTTTCATCAAAATTGTCAAAGATCCAACTGTTGCAGTAAGTGGAGGCAACCACCGCAGCATTATTTTCTGCGAACAGGTCGGACAATGTTCTTAGCTTACCCCAGATGGGCATCCCATCCCAAAAGATGCGGGACTCTTCCCGGTCCAGAAAACCTATTCCCTTTTTTACATTGTCTTCTAATTCATTCAGCAGCGCCTGGTAATAATCTGTTGCCTGCTGCGTGCCTCTGAGGATAACGATCGGCCCCATGTGAATGGTGCCGTCAAAAAAGCTGAGAGGTGACGGAGATGCTTTGGCTGTTTGCAATACCTTTTGCCATAGCAGAGTAGCTTCATTGCTTAATTTCAAGCATTCACCAAAGTTGTCAATATCAAATTTATTGCCTGAAACATCCTCACAAACAGGGATCATTTTTTTGAATTGCTGAACCACCAGATCAATTTCATTCTTGCTCACCTCATCTAAGTATCTCGGGGGGTGTATGCCGGCAATAGGGCATTTATAGTGATTAGCGTAGAATGTGAACCATTCCTCTACTTCCCTGCACTGGTTGGTATTATAAACAATTAAATCCGGCTTAGGTATGCTCTTTAATCCGTAATGTTTTTGGAGCGGTGTTTCCTTGTTAAGAAAAGCTCCGATATCGCTGGTGGTATAAGAACAAATATCACTTGAAAATCCGCATCTGACAGCTGCAGGAATATAGTCCCCGGCCGTTCTCGTTGCACCTAGCAAAGCTCCATGATTTTCAGGGAAATAAACTTCAAACCCAAAGGACCTCAACAACTCTGCCGGCCCGACACTGGTGCACCATGCAACCTTAGGAGCATTAGCAAAACAGGCGAAGTAATCGTGCATTACTTTTTTTAATAGAGCAGTTGTTTTTATTTTGTACATGTTTTTTCAGTAATATTCTTATTTTTTATCCATTTCTACCACCCATATACCCCTAAGTTGGTTTTCAGCATAACCTTTTGCCATATCTTTTGGGTATAGAGAATTTAGTTTTTCGAGAGTTGCTGGTTGTATTTGGGTATTGGGTTTACCGTGGCATTGCATACACATTTTATTGGTGACAATGGGGTAATAACCTACCATTATCCCATTTATTTCCAGCACTTGTGACTTTATTTTTCTCCCTTTGGCAAGAATTTGTTTACTAACATCAATATATTTTAATTCAGATTCATTTGCAGCATTAAGCGGATTTCTGGGTTTATCAGAAACCCTTTTGATTTTTGTATTTAAAGCAATAGCCATACTGTCTGTCAAGGGGTAAGCTCTCTCATTACAAAATTCTACCGCGTTTTCTGTCCCCTTACTTTTTATGGCTCCTTTTAGACTTTTGCCCAACACCGATTTGGTTGACATAGCATAGTTTTGCCCTATCTCTTCATAAGATAAATCTTCTAAATTTACCTTATGTTTTTGCTTTTCCTCTTCGTAATGTTTTCCATACCAATCCGGAGTTTCAAGTTCCGTACTGTAGATATAGTTTGCAATTTGACTTAGCTGTTCCTCCGAAAGATTAAATTTTGGCATTAAGCCGAAATGTTCTATCGCTTGCGGTATTTTTACTTTTTCTTCCGTAGGGTCGCTTACAAATTCAATAAGAGCATTGGTAAAACTCTCTTTGGGTACTCCTTCATTTACATAGTATTTTTTTATATCTGCCATTGACGGAGCTACTTTATTTTCAATATTCACATTAGGGCTATGGCACGAAAAACAACTTGATTCAAGCAATTGAAATCCTTTACTCAAGTCTTCGTTTGTTGTCTCCACCTCAACAGGTTCTTCACTCAGATTGACTTGATCTGTTTTTTCCCCGGTACTATTTTGGTTACAGCTAACCAATGCTATTAAAACACCAATTGTTAATACGCTTATTTTTGTTCTATTTATCATTTTTTTAATTATTTAAAATAATATCTTTAATATCAATTGTTCTATTTTAAGCTTTCTTTCTCCTCATGAGCAATGAATCAATACTAATTGTTTAGGTCAAGTTTTATACATTTTTCTTAATAAAGCACAACTAAAAACTAATAACCATTAACATATAACTTCCTCTCACAGCCTGACCACAAACACTTCTTCAGTAACAGGAAAATCAGCTCCATAAAGATTCTCCAAGTGTGCCCTGTAAGTTTTTATCACATTATTTGGAGCTACTTTCATTGATGGCGTTAACGTATTGTTCTCAATTGAAAGTTCATCGTCAATGAGCATTGCTGCTTTGACGCGGGCAAACTTTTGACCGATTGCGCAGTTGGCATCATTCAGACAGCCGTGCAAACATTTTGCATACTCATTCATCGTCTTGGGGCAGAAACATCCTTCTAAAGGGGTAACCTCATAACCGGGGTTATTCAAGAGATCACGATTTGGGAAAAGCAAAGCAACCGGATATTCTTCTCCTTTTCCTGTTACCAAAGCATAAGCAATGTAATGACACTTTTTTTCGATCAGCTTCTCCAGGTCAGTTGGGATCACCTTTTCTCCGTTAGAGAGCTTGAATATCCTGTCTTTGCGAGTGATCAGTTTCAGCCCGGTTTCGGTAAATTCCCCCACATCTCCTGTGCGAAACCAGCCATCTTTGGTAAATACATCTGCGTTGGCTTCTTCATTATTATAATATCCCGCCATGACATTGGGGCCTTTTACCTGTATCTCTCCATCATCTGCAATGCGAATACTCACTTCCGGAATGGGTTTTCCTATTACCCCTGTTTCCCTTTTTATTTTCGGATCGGTAAGCGTACAGCAGGGAGATGTTTCAGTGAGACCCCATCCTTCTATGACGGGGATATTCCTTTTTTCAAATTCGAGGGAGAGTTTTTCAGACAGGGGCGCTGCAGCAGTGAAAATGAACTTCAACCCTGAATGGAAGAAGAGAGCTTCTGCTTCCTTGCTTTCTTTTGTCAGATCTACTAATGCCTGGTAAACTTTGGGTACACTAAAAAAAATGGTTGGCTTTATTAGTTTCCAATTTTCCATTATGACCTTTGGGTCTTTACCATAACCGGATTCAAGCGAAAGTGTTGCTCCATAGCACAAAGCCGTGAAGAGCTCAAAAATACCCCCAAAACTGTGGTGCCAGGGCAGGTAGGATAATAAACGGTCATTTTCATCAATATCCCACAAGGTTTTCCGGGCGGCTTGCTGGGATAAGATGTTTTTGTGTGTTAATTGTACGCATTTGGGCGTGCCCATAGTACCTGATGTGTACATATTTAAACATATCTCATCAGGTTGAGCATCAGTGTTGAATGTAAAATCGGGGGAGGACTTTTCCTTTAGTAACTCAGTGAAGGGCTCCATGTTAGGAAATCTTTTATCTTCTATATTGTCAAAGACAAATATTTGATTTAGCAATAGATTTGGGTCTATATTGTCTAATTGATGCTCTCCCGAAACAGCAAGATACTTTGCATCAGAATGATTGATTAACAATTCAGCCGTATCTTTTTTGAACCAGGCAAAGATGGGGACGGCAATGCCACCGGAAGCCATCACTGCCAGTTCAAGCTCAAGCATTTCAAGGCGGTTGGGTGAGAAAAGAACGATTTTATCGCCCTTTGAGAAGCCAAACCGTTTTAAATTAAAGGCAATGTTCTCTATGTCGTTGTAAAACTCATTCCAACTGATGCCTTTATATTCTCCCTCTTTTTTTTCCTGACAGGCGATCTTATTTCCCAACCGCTGCACATTTTGCTGAAGCATTTGAGCAATGTTGGGAATGATCTTGTCTGATTTTTTATCTGATTTGAGAAGTTTCATTTTTTAACCAACTGTTATTGCTTCTTTTTCTTTTAACTTGAAATATCTATACCCGCCCCACAACGCTGCTCCAACTGCACCGGAATAAATTGCATCGGGATGGGACCTGATCTCCATATCGGCTTTACTTTCTTGTGCTAATTCCTGAACTGCCTGAACCATCCCTTTGTTCATTCCCATTCCCCCTGTTAAAATTATGGGCGATTCTGCTTTTAAGGAGGATAGCAACCTGACAGCCCTGTTGGCGATTGATAGATGTATGCCTTTGATAATATCGGGTGTGGAAATTCCCCTTGAAACCGAATTGATCACATCGGTCTCAGCCAGGACGGCACAGATGCCGGAGGGTGTTTCAGGGTCTTTTGCCTGAAGTGAAATATCGCCTACTTCGTCAATTGCCAATCCCAGGTAACGGGAGATATTCTCAATAAACTGCCCCGAACCGGAAGCACATTGCCCTGTCATTTTATAATCCAATACCCTTCCCTGTTCGTTTATCTTTATTGCTTTCACGTATAAGCCACCCATATCTACCACAGTTCTGACGCTTGGGTCAAAGAACAGCCCTCCTTTTGCATGGGTGGTCATGCTGTAAAAATGTCCTTTCTTCCGTCTAACCATCTCACCCTCACCGGTAGAGGCAAGGTAAGCGAGGTCCTCGTATTTTAAATTGTTCTTGTCTAACAAGTAATTGATGAGTTCATCGGCTACTTCAGTGGGGTTGCGTTTCCTGATTTTTTCTACCTGTTTGTCAATCAGGACAGGGTTGTCAGAATAATTCATCAACGCTGTTTTGATGTAACTGCCGCCAACGTCTATGCCCAACGTATATGATTCTTTCATGTTTTTAGGTTTATGTAAAAAATAGTGTTATTGCTATGTAATTTTTCCCTCGAAACAAACTCGCCAAAATGCTAAAACCCTTTAATGATAGACCTTTTGACCCATTTGCTTTGCACAGCGTTAGCTCCTAGTGGGCGATTTCTGGCTATCTATAAAAAGTGGTACGTTTAATTTAATGTCTTACTTGGTAACAAATCGAAATTCGTGTAGGTCTCCGCCATTTTCAAAACTGTACCACATTTCATTTTCTTTAAGTTTTAAAA
Source organism: Cytophagales bacterium (assembly GCA_019456305.1). Lineage (NCBI taxonomy): Bacteria > Pseudomonadati > Bacteroidota > Cytophagia > Cytophagales > Cytophagales bacterium. The sequence goes on from VRUD01000049.1 coordinate 25,590, forward strand.
TAGTGCTATTCGTATTTGTAACAGTACTATTATTGTTTGTAAGCTCGATACTACTTACACTCTTAATTACGAGATTATCTTTTTTATCATCAAATTCCCAGTTTCCCGTTTCTGAGAAAAAATCACCGTCCTTGTCGACATAAGAACGAGTGTATGAGCCACTTTTTGTATATTCTTCAGTATAACCACTTATTAATAAACTGGAAGTTGCCTCGGTTCCGTTCCAGTAATATTTGTCAAGTTTCCACAGATTCACCACTCTTTTAGTTTTACTTCTCAAACTTATAGCAGGGCCTTCGTCATATTTCTTACATCCTGTCATACAAATTATTGCTAATCCGGTTATTAGAAGTCCTTTTAGTGTTCTTTTAATTGTTTTCATGTTATTTATTTAGTTATCAGTTTAATTTACTTGTTTTTTTATTTGGTCTGTTTGTTCTTCTTTTCTTTTAGTTTGTTTCGCTGGTAAATCAACATCAATATTTCTTCTCGCGAACATAGCTCCACCGAGAGCGCCCATAAAAATGGAATCGGTATGTATATTGATAGTTAAATCTTCTCCATAGCTGTCGTGAACCATCTGTGACACATATTTGAGGACTGCCTGATTTCTCGCCACACCTCCGGTAAAAGTAAATTCATTCTTCACTCCTCCGGAGCGGGCTAATAATGACATGGCGCGCATCACAATGGCTTTGTGCAACCCGGCAAGTATGTTTTCGCGTTTTTCTCCTACGTTTAGCAGCTCTCTTACTTCAGCGCCGGCAAATACAGTGCAGGTTGAGCAGATGTTCACTTCTTTTTCCGCCTCCATGGCAAGGGGTCCCAATTCGTTCAAAGAAATGCTGAATTCATCGGCTATATAGCCAAGGTAGCGTCCGCACCCTGCCGCACACCGGTCGTTCATGTGGAAACTCGTTACTAATCCATAGCTGTCAACCTGTATGGCTTTTGTGTCTTGTCCGCCAATGTCCAATACCGTCCTGGTGTTTGGGAAAATCGCATGAGCGCCAAAGGCATGACACAGTATCTCGGATTTGATACAATCTTCGGGGAAGGGGAGGAGCGCCCTGCCGTAACCGGTGCCCACCATATTGGCAATATGTATCTTTTCATTGGCAACGTTGTCAATGTGCTCTCTTAAAGAATCGGATACTTTCTTATAATTCCCCTTTAATAAATTCAGTTCCGCATCAAAATGAACACTTCTGTCTTCAGTGGAGGTCTTGGCTAATCCCGCATATTTTTCATTGAGAATCTCCATTGACTGGTAAACCAGCTCTTGAAAATCAAATTTAACCATTTCATTTTCAACGGGTGTGATACTTTTGTCGTAAACGAGCATTAACGGCTCAAAGTAATCCTTTTCAAGTTTTCCTACTTCCTCATTGTATCTTTCACTGATAATATCGCGAAAAAACTGATTTTTAGTTCCGAGGTCACCATCTATAAATTCTTTTTTGATTAACGGCTCAATAGTGCCTATGATATTGTCAATGTGTTTCTTGATATCTTCTTTTACTTCGTCTGAAAACGTTTCAGCCGATATTTTTAATTGTTTATACAAACTATCCAATCGTTTTTTAAATTGAAGGTATTGAAATACGGACTTTATATCTTCGATATATTTTTTATACTCGGGATGGGTTATTATTTCATTTTCCAGGTTTTGCTCCAGCAGGTTAAACCTGGCGTCATAAACGGCTTCTTTTTTTGCAATATCCGCAGCTATTTTATAATTGGCCCGGGTATTTGTTATGCCCCTGCCTGTGATTTCGTCTTTTTCGTTAATAATAACCGCTTTGCAAGTAGTTGATCCCAGGTCAATTCCTAAATAATATTTGTTCATGCTACTGTAGTTTTTTGTTTTCTAATTGACTTACGCTGTTCTAACATCTGGAAGAAAGAATCCAGCCGGTTCTTAATATTTGAGTAAGAGAAATATCTCGGATCCACCAAATCGGATTCAATAAATCCTACGGGAATTTCCAGCTTTTCCTCTATCTCCCGCATCATTAGCAATTGACCTGCAGAGAAAGAGTTGCAGCTCTTAATGGAGTTTGTCAAAAATCCGTCAGCGCTGTATTCTTTAATGCATTTTGACAGTAGATCTACGCGCTGCGGCAGGTTGAAGTTGGTGTAACAGTTCATGCAGTATTCCGACAAGCTTTCGAGCGGCCGGCCGGGGTCATGCCTGAAGCCGAGGTCGTAAACACCACCCACCTTGGTGTAAGATGATGCCACGATCACAGCTCCCATGTCGTAAAACAGTTTCCAGAATTCGCGGAAGTTGGTCCAGTTGGGAGGGCCTTCTACTACGAGGCGGAAGCGTTCTTCCTTTATTTCGCCTTCAGGGGTAACCGGGCCCAAACCCTTTTCAATCCGTTCCTGAATTTCATCATGCAATGCCTGGTAATAATCCACTGCTTTTGTTGTCCCCCTGAATCCGATATTGATGGGACCTATATAGTAAACACCCGCGAAATAAGCATCAATGGGGGAAGGTTTGTGTTTGGGGGTGTCAAAAATGTCGGTGATCAAATCTTGTGCTTTGGCAGCATTTGCGAGAATACCTTTCAATTTTTCCTCATCATATTTTATTCCGGATACCTTTTCCATCTTGGGAATTACTTCTTCTTTGAATTGCTTTACCATATACTGAGTCATCTCTTCGGTGATCTTACCTGCCTCTTTATAAGGCGTATGTATCATAGCTACCTCTGCGTTGGGATAGAGACGGTCAAGAGTTTCAAACCACTTCATAAAAGTAAAGCAGCCGGTATAGCTCAACAACAGGAGATCAGGATCGGGAATTTTCTCACCGGTAGGGCCGATATTTCCATTTAGCATCATTCCTACATCACACTTGACATAAGTGCAAACATCTTCAGAATGGGCGTTCTTTTCGGCTTCCCGGATGTAACCGCCTGATTTTTTTCGCATTGCCGACTGCAAGGCATTGATCTCAGGATAAACAGGCAGCATGTCGAATGTTTGTATCAACTCCGAAAGGTTTCCCGGGATGAAAGTATAAACCACCTTTTTCCCCGTCTCTTTTGCGGTGCTTAGATCTTTAAACAAACCGCCAACCATCTCCTTCTGGATGATCATGCTTTTTTCTTTTGTTATTTCCTTTGTCATAGATGATGGTATTTAAATATTATAATAAATTAATCAGCGCAGATCATATCAAACCCGCGTTATCTGCGTTCTATTATTACACAACAATCGGTTCATCTTCCCAGAGCTTAATGGAGTCAGAAAAAGCTCCTACCTGTTCTTTAATAACCTTAAACTGCCCTATGTTTTCATGATACTGAAAGCTGATATATCTCATGTTGTTATCATCACATGATTTTTGCAATATCGGGCTATCAAGCAAGGCAGGGTCACAGAAACTGGGCGCTGCGAAGATGATTCCATCTGCATTCCTCTTTTTCACTACCTGGGCCAGGCGTTCTTCTTTTGGATTGTCCACATCGTAAACAGAAGAGGAAAAAGCGCTCTTGTTCAGGTATGCCTCTGCCAGTGCATTGAGTGGGTCATCGGTGTTTTCCTCTACGTCTCCCTGTATCCATCGCGAACCCAGCATAAAATCATCATCTACAACATAACAGCCCGCGTTTTCAATGGTTTTTATCAAGCCGATGGGCGGCTGCTCGCAAAAAGCGCCTGAAACAACAACCCTGATATTATCCATCGGTTTTCCTATGTCTTCCTGTATATGGGTATAAACATCTTCTAACATCTCATTATGTTCTTCAACAGGTATTACCATACCGGCACGAATGATATGATATATATCTTCAGTAGAAATTCTCCAGGGAAATTCCTGGCGGATGTCATAGATCTGTTCTATTAATTGCCTGTTTTTGTTGTAAAGCTGTATTGAATCGTTTAATCGCTCTGGTGTAACTTCTACATTGTTGATTTTGTAAATCTTATCAAGAACATGCTGCATTTCTTTCTTATAAAAGACGCCTCCAATATCGGACTGAAAGTTCTGAGGAAAATCCAGGTATTTGATAAACGTACCCTTTTTTAATAACAGGAACATGCCGGAAAGGTTGCGAATAACATCACAGATAGAGGGAAATACAAAACCGTCAAAGCCATTGAGATTGCCATCCAGCGCCATTTCTATAATGCCTCTCGGTATATGGCAGATGTATGACTGATAATAAGCATCTCCTTTTATTATTTGTTTTCTGTCACCCGTCCCCATTATGCCGACAGCCAAACCACCTGCAGCATGAACAATTTCGCGGGGAAAATAAATTGGAAGATAACCAACCAAAATACGCGTTGGATCTTGTTTCTTCCATTCTTTGGCTTTAGAGAAGTTAAGGTCAAAGGCAAGCTCTTTACTTGATGCTACTATTTCTTTAAGAGAATAAATCATTTTAATTATTTGGATATTTATACCTTATTATCTATATTTGCCGATACAAAGATATACTTAACTTTTTTTAATTGCAAATTTTTTTAAAATAAAATTAATTTTAATGGGTCATAGAAAAGAATTTGGCGTTGTAATTCTAGCTGCGGGGCGCTCCAAACGGATGGGTTATCCAAAGATGCTTTTACCATTTGAACAGCACCTGCCCACCAAATGCCTATGGCAGGCAAGTCAAACATTCCTTGGTCATCTTTGCAAAATCTATAAAGATTTTGGTTGTAAAAGACCTGTTGCAGTAATCAATAAATACATGAAAGGGAGTCAATACCATTCCCATATTGATAAGATGCAACCCCATGTTCAATTTTTATTGAATGACAACCCGGAAGCCGGCAGGTTTTACTCAATTCAACTTGCACTGAAAGCTCTTCCAATCGTTTCCTATGTCTTTTTACAGGATGTAGATACGCCTTTTATCACCAAAAATACGTTGGAGTTATTGTTTTCCGGTAGAACACCATCGGGCTTTGTTGTTCCGGCCTATCGTAATACGACCGGGCATCCTGTTTTACTGGGTCAAAAAGTTATTCAATATATAAAAAATCACCCTTATCAAAATGTTATTTTAAGAAATGTATTGGGACAATTTTATAAAAAGGTTGTTCAGGTACCTGACGATGGTATACTTATTAACATCAATACACAGAGGGATTATTTCAAATACTTTGATGATGAAAAAACTATTCGATCAAATTCAAACATTAATTGCAAAGAGAGAAGAAGCTGCATTGTGTACGGTGGTTAAAACAAAAGGCTCTGTACCTATGAAAGCTGGCGCCCGGATGCTTGTATGGGGGTGTGGCAAAATATACGGAACTGTTGGTGGAGGTGCTTTTGAAAAAGCTGTTATTAATCAGGCAAAAGAAGTTAAGTACCATCAATGCCCACAATTGTATCAACATCATTTGACTAAAGATCATGATATGTATTGCGGAGGAACGGTAACCGTTTATGTAGAGCCAATTCCGATACCTTATCAATTATATATATTTGGCGCGGGACATATAAGCAAGGCGCTTTGTGCTCATGCCATACAACTTGATTTTGAGATCACGGTGATAGATGACCGTAAAAACATATTCAATGACTGGAAATTTCCCAATGTTCACTTCATCAATAAAAACCCTGCCGAAACTATACCCGACTTAACGTGGGATAAACGGACTATGGTGTTGATCATAACTTATAGTCATCTGCTGGACGGACAGATCCTGGCACAAGCCATTAAACTACCTGTGTGTTATACAGGCATGATTGGCAGTAAGCGAAAAGCAGCTATCATACGTAAACTTTTTTTACAAAATTCAGCTAGCGCTGAAGAACTTGACAAAGTGGATTTGCCTGTCGGTATAAACATCGATGCAGTTACGCCACAGGAACTGGCAATCAGCATCATTGCCCGATTGATCCAGGTGAAAAACAAGGAAAAGCATTTTATGAAAAATGGAAAATGGGAGATGGAAAATGGAAGGGACCTTGCCGGGATAAAAAAAACTATTCGGGGCATTTAGCATTCAGCCCTTTGAACTGTGATGAAAGTCTTGGAAAAAATTTAGAACTATGAAAAATAATTCCGGTTTTTCAGTTATTAACCGTTAAAAAATGAAAATAGCTATTATAACAGGCGCTGCCAGAGGAATAGGAAAGGCGATTGCCAGAAGATTGGTGTCGGATGGTTGCTTTATTGTGGTTGTTGATGTTGACAAAATCGAAGGTAAGGCATTAGCGAAAGAATTTGGCGATGAGCAGTCGCACTTTGTTTGCTGTGATGTTTGCAAGGAGAATGAGGTAAAAGCATTGTTTAAAAAGATAATTGATGAACATCAAAGGGTGGATGTGTTGGTAAACAATGCAGGGATCATACGGGATAATATGATCAATAAGATGCCTGTCGAAGATTTTGATATGGTCATAGATGTCAACTTAAGAGGCACCTGGCTGATGTGCAGGGAAGCTGCAATTGTAATGCGCGATCAGAAAAGTGGCAGGATTGTAAATATCTCTTCGAGAGCATGGTTAGGCAATAGGGGTCAATCCAATTATTCAGCTTCGAAAGCCGGTGTGATCGGGCTTACGAGGGCATTGGCCCTGGAATTAGGCAAGCACAATATCCTGGTAAATGCCGTTGCACCGGGTTTAATTGACACACCCTTAACACAAGCATTGGCAGGAGATGTCCGGCAGCAGTTAATTCAGCAACAACCTACCAAAACAATGGGTAAGCCGGAAGATATCGCAAATGCTGTTGCTTTTTTAATTTCTGAAGATACCAATTTTATCACCGGACAAACGCTGTATGTTGATGGAGGCAAAAGTATAGGTGCCGGGATTTAATTTATGATTTTAGATTTACGTTAGTAGTCATTGAAAGGTGAGTCCACTCTAAAAAGTAAAAAATTGAAAAGAAATCGTTTCTTCCCGAGTACTCGGGAAGAACCAAAAACACTTTTTAGAGTGGACTCAAAGGTATAAACGAAAACATTGATTGTATGAAAAATATAGAAGGAATAGAATACTACCCACCATTAGAAGAAAAAATTAACATCATTTCTCATGCTATAGGTTTCGTTTTAGGCATTGTTGGTTTGGTATTTTTAGTTACGCATGCAATTCTGCACGGAAACGTTTGGCATATTGTTAGTTTTAGCATTTTCGGAGCAAGTTTAATAATATTATATGCTGCTTCTACTTTTTACCACAGCGCTAAAAAGCCAGAGTTGAGAAGCAGATTGAGAATAATTGATCACATATTTATTTATGTTCTCATTGCCGGAACTTACACCCCTTTTACACTTGTCACTCTACATGGTAGAATAGGTTGGGTGATTTTCGGTATTGTTTGGGGGGTGGCATTAATTGGAATAATATTGAAACTTTTCTTTACAGTGAAATATAGTTTAATTTCGACTATAATGTATGTATTAATGAGTGGGATTATCTTTTTCGCCATAAAACCATTAATTAATAATTTACTTTTAGAAGGTTTAATTTGGCTTATTGCAGGAGGAATATCTTACCTAATTGGTGCAATTTTGTACAGCATTGAAAAAATAAAATTCAATCACGCCATCTTCCATATATTTGTTTTAATTGCTAGTTTTTGTCATTTTATGTCGGTGTTCTTTTATGTTTTACCAAGTGAATAAATCAGCATCTGTTTGGAGATGAATTAACACCTAAAAATCTAAATTAAAAAAAACAACTTAAATTGTAAGCATTATTAACATCATGCATCAAATTATCAGTTACTGGATGCTGGTTACTGGGTGCTGGTTGACCCTATTATTATTAA